>JBOGFE010000279.1:0-21668 GCA_050741935.1 Acidimicrobiia bacterium
TCCACCGACATCCTGGTGCACCACGGCGACACCGACAACACGCCCTTCGGAATGGGGACCTACGCCTCCCGGAGCACCCCGACGGCCGGCGCGGCCACCTCCATGGTGGCCCGCAAGGTCCGGGCCAAGGCCCGCAAGCTGGCCGCCCACCTGCTGGAGGTGTCCGAGGACGACCTCGAGTGGGAGCTCGGGCGCTTCTACGTGAGGGACGCACCCCACCGGGGGGCGACGATCCAGGAGTGCTCGCTCGCCGCCTACACCAACATGCCCGACGGGCTGGAGCCGGGGCTGGAGAACAACGCCTACTACGACCCGCCCAACATGACCTGGCCGTTCGCCGCCTACCTGGCCGCGGTCGAGGTCGACCCCCACACCGGCGTGTGGGAGGTGCTGCGGTTCGTGGCCGTCGACGACTGCGGGGTGCGCATCAACCCCATGATCGTCGAGGGCCAGATCATGGGCGGCCTGGCCGAGGCCTACGCCATGTCGAACATGCAGTTCATCACCTTCGACTCGAGCGGCAACTGCATCGGGGCCAACTACATGGACTACATGATCCCCACGGCCTGGGAGACGCCCACCTGGGAGCTGCACGAGGTCTGCACCCCCTCGCCCCACCATCCCATCGGCGCCAAGGGCATCGGGGAGTGCGCCTGTGTCGGCGGGCCGGCCGCCTTCGTGAACGCAGTCGTCGACGCCCTCTCCCACCTGGGCGTCCGCAACATCGACATGCCGGTGCTCTCGGGCCGGGTGTGGGAGGCCATCACCCAACAGCACGACGTCGCCGGCACCCCGCCCCTGGCCGGGCACTGAGCCGGAGGACAGGGCATGACTCCCGACGTCCTCGAGGTCGCCCGGGCGCTGTCCGAGCGCGGCGAGCGCTACGCCATGGCCACCGTGGTCTGGCGCCGGGCGCCGTCGTCGGGCAAGACCGGCTACCGGGCCGTGATCACCGAGGCCGGCGAGGTCCGGGGGTGGGTCGGCGGCGCCTGCGCCGAACCCGTCGTCGTCCGCCAGGCCCTGGCCGCCATCGACGAGGGAGCCCCCCGCCTCGTCTTCCTGGGTTCGCCCCAGGAGCTCGAGTGCGAGCAGCAGGACGGCATGGTCATGGTGCCCATCTCGTGCCAGAGCGAGGGCGCGCTCAAGATCTTCATCGAGCCCGTGCCCCGGGGCCCGGACCTCGTCCTCGTCGGCCGCTCGCCCATGGTGCACACGCTCGCCACCATGGCCGGGACGCTCGGCTGGTGGACGACGGTGGTGGACGACGGCGGCAGCCCGGAGGACTGGCCGGAGGCGGACCGGGTCGTGACCACGCTCGACCTGGAGGCCGCCGGCGCGGGCCCCCGGACCGCGCTGGTGATCGCCACCCAGGGCCACTACGACGAAGAGGCCCTCGACCGGGCGGTGCGGTCTTCGGCCGGTTGGGTGGGCGTCGTCGCCTCCCGCCGCCGGGCCGGGACCCTGCTTGGGTACCTGCGCGACCGGGGTGTCGGCGAGGAGGTCCTGGCCCGGGTGCACGCCCCGGCCGGCCTCGACCTCGGCCCGGTCTCCCACGAGGAGATCGCGGTGGCGATCCTGGCCGAGCTGGTGCAGGTCAAGGCGGCGGGCGACCTGAGGTCGGCGGCGAGCGTGGCGGCGCCGGCGGCCGAGGAGGCGACCGACCCGGTGTGCGGCATGACGGTAGCGGTCGCCGGCGCCCGTCACCGCCTCGAGTACGAGGGCACGACCTACTACTTCTGCTGTGCCGGGTGCCGGACCAGCTTCGAGACGAGTCACGAGGAGAAAGACCATGGCCATCCATCTGGAGAACGACTTCACGGTTCCGGCGTCGGCCGATGAGGTCTGGGCCTTCCTGCTGGACCCCCAGCGGGTGGCGCCGTGCATGCCCGGAGCCGAGCTCACCGAGGTCCTGAACGACCGCCAGTACAAGGGCAAGGTCCACATCAAGATGGGACCGGTGTCACTCTCCTTCAACGGCGACGTCGACATCCTCGAGCGCGACGACGCGGCCAAGCGCATGGTGATGAAGGCGAGCGGTGCCGAGCAGAAGGGCAAGGGCCAGGCCAATGCCATGGTCACGTCCTGGCTGGAGCCGAACGGCAGCGGGACCCGCATGCGGATCACCCAGGAGATCGACCTGACCGGACCCATGGCCCAGTACGGGCGGGGGATGATCCAGGACGTCTCCGGGGCGCTGATGGACGACTTCGCCGGGCGCATCCAGGCCGAGCTGACCCGGGGCCGCGCCGGCGACGGGGCGGTCGCCGCCCTCCGGCCGGTGAAGCAGAAGAACTCGGTGAGCGGGCTCAAGCTCGGCTGGATCGGGTTGAAGACCGGCATCGCCCGGTTCTTCAAGAAGCTGTTCGGCCGAGGCGGTTACTGACCGGAGGGGGCGTCATGTTGTGGTGGGCTGCCAACGTCATCCTGTTCGTCGTCGTGGTCCCGTTGATCCTCGTGCTCATCAACCGGGTGCTCACTCCCATCCTGGAGATCCGGCGGCACGCCCGAGCGATCCTCGATGACGTGGTGACACTCACGGGCGAGCTCGACGACGTCCCGGAGCAGCTGGTGATCACCGACGAGGTCGTCAAGCAGGTCGCCGCCGGTGCCCTGCGCTACAGCGGGGCCGTGGGCAAGGTCGCCGGAGTCTGAGGCCGAAGGGGGGAGAGAACCATGAATGCTGCTGGAGCGGTCACACTCCTCGGCGTCTTCATCATCGTGGGCTGTCTGATGACGGCGCTGGGTCGGATCATCTTCATCCTCGAAGAGGTGTCCTTCAATCTGGGCACGATCGTGGCCTGCATCAACGCCATCGGGAAGCAGACCGAGACGGTGCCCACCGTGGTGGCTTCGGCCAACACGGCGCTGACCCCCGTCGGCGTGGCCGTGCAGAACCTGGCCTCGGCCGTCACCAGGTCCGGCAACGGCCGTGTCGTCGAGATGACGAGCCCGGGGTCCGGGGTGACCCCGAGATAAGAGAGGAGGGGGGAGATGCTGCAGATCCGTTGCGCCGACGCGGGAACCGTCTGCCCCGCCGTCGTGGAGGCCATCACCGGCGACGAGCTACGCCGCCAGATGGCCGCTCATCTGAGCGGGGACCACCACGTGAAGCGCCCGACCCGGACGATCCTCAACTACATGACCGGCCTGGCGCGGACGGTCGAGGTCCCGGCGCCGGCGGGAGGAAAGGAGGGGGGCCGATGATCTTCCTGGCCCAACAACAGGCGGTGCACCCGAGCCTGCTCGGGTGGTACCTGGGCTTCGCCATCGCCGCCATCGTCGTCACCGGGGTGGTGGCCGAGGTCGCCGCCCTGCTGACCGTGGCCCGGCGGATCGGGATGCAGGCCCAGATGGCGATCCAGGGGCTCCAGCGGGCCTACGACAACACATACCCGTTGCGCGACCTGTCCCTCACCGAGGACATCGCCGCCTCGGTGACCCAGAACCTGTACCGGACCCGACAAGCGCTGGAGGGGTGAGCACACGACATGGAGCACTTCTCGCATGAGCAGACCACCTTCTGGTGGGTCGCCATCGGCATCGGGGTCGTGGTCACCGCCGTGGCCGCTTCGTTGCTCCAGCTCCTCATCACCCTGGTCAAGGACATTGACCGCGGGGTCCTGGGGGTGCAGGAGACGCTGGCGGCCACGGCCGGGAACACCGCCCACAGCCCCCTGATCGGGGCGGTGGCCAACGGGACCGACGACATCTTGAAGGAGGGCCTCAACCACCACCTGTTCCTCACCCGGGGGCTGGTGGCGGCGGAGGCGGCGGGAAGGGGGTACCGACGATGAGTCCCATCGTCATGGCGACCTTCGCGGTCGTGGCCCTCCTGGTGGGAACGCTGGCCTTCTACCTCGCCTGGGTGTCGAAGCTGCTCAACCGGATCGCCGACGGTCTCGGCCAGGTGGATGACATGGTCCATGACGTGATCGGGCACGCCGAGACGATCGTCCCCGACCTCCAGCACGCCAACCGCACGCTCGGGAGCATCTCGGGCGCGCTCCCGTTGCTCTACGGGTTGGCGGAGAAGATCCACGCCCAGCAGGTGGGCGCGGCGAGACGGGCCGCACCGGGTCGGGCCGTCGCACGATGAAAGCTCAAGAGGGGGTGGATCCATTGTCTGTCAACAGCCGGCGCAGAAGATTCGGGGACGAGGCGGGTGCGGCCGCGGTGGTGAACGTCGTTGCCATCGTCGTCGTGACCGTGGCGACGCTGATGAGCTTCGTGCTCCTCGCCCGGACGACCTCGGCCGCCAACCGGATCGAAGTCAAAGCCCAGCGGATCGCCAAGACGGGCCAGGGCATCAACACGGCCACGGACTCGGTCATCCAGCTGAACCGCACCAACGAGACGGCGGCGTCCATCCTGGCCACCGCTCAGCCGCTCGAGCCGAAGCTGGCCGAGATCGTCCGCCTGGCGACCTCCGTGAACGGCTTCGCCACCTCGATCGACGGCACCGCCAAGGCCATCAAAGGCACGGGCGGGAAGATCAACGGGACGGCCGGCGCCATCAACAAGACGGCCAAGGAGATCAACGGCACCGCCGGCGCCATCCAAGCCAGCGCCGTCAGCGTCGACGGCACCGCGGCCACGATCAACCGGACGGCCAAGGACATCAACGCCCAGGCGGCCGGCATCCTCGACGTCGGCAAGCGGATCGACGCCGACGTGGCCGCCATCAACAAGCTCATCGATTCGGCGCTCGGCATTGTGACCGCGGTCAAGGGCGACACCGGCAACATCCTCACCCAGGCGGTCGAAGCCGACCGTCTCGCCAAGTGCATCGACCAGCGGCTCAACCCCAACCCGAACGCCTGCTAGGAGGAGGAGCGCACATGGCAACAGCAGTGCAGACACTCGCGCCCCGACGGCTCGACGAGGGCAGTGTCCTCAATCGGTGGATGGCGGTCTGGATCACCATCGGCCTCATCGTCGTGCTCGTGGTCATCGCCTTCCTGGTCGGCATCGTGGGCGCCCTGGAGTCGATCGACAACGCGCTGGGGGTGGCGGACGGCGCCGTTTCCGGGGCGGGCGGTGACGTGGTCCCGCTCCCGGAACACATCTCGAACGTGAACGGGACGTTGGGCGGCATCGATACGGCCCTCAAACCGATCCCGGCCCAGGCCGACTCGATCATCGCCAACCTGAGCACCATCAACGCCTCGCTCGGGACGGTGGACGGTTCACTGAAGGACACGTCGGGGACGCTGGTCCGGACCTCGGGTTCGCTGGTCGACACCTCGGGTTCGCTGGTCGACACCTCCGGCTCGCTCATCAGCACGTCGGGGATGCTCAAGACCATCGCCCCCTCGCTGGTGGACACGGGCAACGTGCTCGGCCAGGTGCTCGACCGGGTGACCAACATCGAGCTCACCCTCGAGGACGCCCAGAACCCGGGGGACAAGCTCGGAAGCGCCGGCATCATCGACCGGCTGAAGACGGCCGTCGGTCTGCTCCAACCGGCCCAGGACGACACGAGCAACATCCTGAAGGGGCTGGTGGGCGTCAACGGTTCGCTCGACAGCATCTGCACCAAGCTCGGCACGGGTCAGTGCAACTGATGGGGGGATCGATGATGACCAGATTCACGACGCGCCTGGGAGGCGAGAGGGGTCTGGCCGCCGGGATCCTCGTCGGGGTGATCGCCTGGGCCCTGTCGGCGGTCGTCCTGCTGACGAGCACGCTGGTCTCGGCCAACCAGATCGACGACACGGTGGCCTACATCCGCACCCAGGTCTCACCCATCGACAAGGACCTCGACGCCGTCGAGCTGGCCGAGACGACGAACGAGATCGCCGGCGACATCCTGACCGCGGCCGAGCCCCTCTCGGGGCAGCTGGGGACGGTGCTGGAGAACACGAACTCGATCGACGCCACGGCGAAGTCCATCGACACGACGGCGGGTCAGATCAACCAGGTGGTGCACTCCATCAATGCCACCGCCGGCGAGATCAACGGCTCGGTCCACTCGATCAACGACAAGGTCCACGCCATCAACGGGTCCGTCCGGTCCATCCAGGGCGCGGTCAACGAGATCAACCCGACGGCCAGGCTCATCGAGGGCAACTTCGCCGGGACCCTGGCCGCCACCCGCTCCATCATCGGCGACCACAACGCGGCGGGGCTCGGCACCGGACTCTCCGGGGCCGCCCGCCGGGTCGACGTCCTCAACGGCCTGATCCAGGCCCTCAAGGGGGACACCGGCAACATCCTGGCCCGGGTGGGCACCATCGGGGCGTCGGCGAAGTCCATCGACAAGAAGACCTAGGAGCGAGGCGGATCATGCCTTCGTTCACGTGGAAGACGGCCGGGATGGCCGGCATCGTGGCCCTGGCTGCCGGGGGCATCGGTGCCGGCCTCCAGGCCGGACGCCAGGCAGTCGACGCCCCGAAGGTGCTGGCGTCGACCCAGACCCCGGAGCCCACGGCCGACCCCGCCCCCGCGTCCGAGCTGGTGGAGTTCCGCCACGAGGCGGCGGGGTTCGCCCTCTCCGCCCCCGAAGCGTGGGCCCGGCCCGGGGTCTCCGACCCTCAGGTCGCCTTCATCGCCGCCGAGTACGACCCGGCCGAGAACCGCGGCGGCTCGATCCTGGTCCGGGTCGCACCGCTGGAAGCCGCGGTGACCCGGGACCAGCTGGCCGAGGCCCGGAAGGTGACCGACGAGATCGTGAGGCAGGGGAACGGGGTCGAGCTCAAGGCGCAGCCGGCGGAGATCGAACAGGGAGGCGTCCCGGGCCTCTACTACCTCTACACCTTCGAGGATCCGGTGAGCGGCCGGCGCGGGGTGCACTCCCACTACTTCCTGTTCCACGGCCGGGCCATGATCTCGATGGTCTTCCAGGCCCTGCCCGACGGGGACTTCGCCGGCCTCGCCCCGCTCTTCGACCGCGTGGCGGACAGCTTCCGGGTGCTGGGGCCTGGTTCCTAGTGTCAGGCGAGGGCCGGCAGGCACTCGGCCAGCTCCTCCAGGCTCGACAGGTCGTGTCCCGAGAGGAGCAGGTCGACATGGGGCAGGGCCGCCAGCATCCCCACCGTGCGGGGCTGGAACCGGTCGTTGTCGCCCTTCAGCGGGTTCATCCACACGATCCGGTGGCTGAGGCGGGCCAGGCGCTCCATGGTCGTGGCCAGCAGCTCGGGGTGCCCGCGCTCGAGCCCGTCGGAGCAGATGACCACGATCGCCCCCCGGCACATTCCCCGGCGTCCCCAGTTCCGCACGAACAGGTCCAGGGAGGCGCCGATCTTCGTGCCCCCCTCCCAGTCGACCACCGCCCGGGCCGCCTCGGCCAGCGCCTGGTCGGGGTTCCGCTGGGCGAGCGCGTCGGTGATACGGGTCAGGAGCGTCCCGAAGCAGAAGACCTCCACCTTCCCGAAGGCCCGGCCCGACGCCCCCGATGCGACCCTCGCCGCCGAGTGGGCGAACTGGAGGAGCGCCCGGGAGTACTCGGCCATCGAACCGGACACATCCAGGATGAGCACCACTTTGCGCCGCTTGATGCGCCGCTCCCGCCAGCACAGCTCGATCATCTCGCCCTGGGTCCGCAGGCCGTGGCGGATCGTGCGGCGCAGGTCCGGGCGCCGGCTCTGACCGGGCCGCGTCCGCCGTGTCCTGCGCTTGGGCGGCAGCAGCCGGAAGCGGGCCATGAGCCGTCGCAGGGCTTCGAGCTCCTCGGGCGTGCACTCGTCGAAGCGCTTGTGGCGGAGGGACTCGATCGTCGAGGCCATGAGCCCGAGCTGAGCATCGTCGGGCTCCTCCTCCCCGGGGTCGTCCCCGGCCGGGATCTCGAGCGCCGCCTCGGCCTCGGGAGAGGGCTGCGCCTTCAGCTTGACCAGTTCGGCGATCGGGCTCTGCTCGCCCAGGAAGTAGGCCCGGAACACCCGGTCGTAGGCGGGCAGGTCGACCTGCCGGGTGATCAGGCAGACCCGGCCTCCCCAGTAGAGGTCGGCGAGATCCGTCGGATCGAGCCGGGCCGCCCCCTGGCAGTAGGTGAGCATCTGGCCGGAGCCGATGGCCACCCCCTCATGCCGGAGTGCATGGCCGAAGCCGACCAGCACATCGAAGGGTCCGCAGCCGTTATTGGTTGTTGTCTGTGTCACAAGCCAACAATAACGATCCACGGGACATATGCAATTCGAAATACCAGATAAACAAGAAAAGAGGGGAAATGGCTCTGCACACGCTTCCTGAGCTGCCCTACGGATATGGCGCGCTCGAGCCCCACATCGACGGCGACACGATGGTGATCCATCACCGGCATCACCATCAGGGCCACGTCGACCGGCTCAACGCCACCCTGGCGCAGCTCGATCCGTCGCTGCGGGGGCTGAGCGTCGAGGAGCTGCTGCGGAACATCGACCAGGTCCCCGAGGACTCGCGCTCGGCCATCCGCAATCACGGCGGTGGTCATGCCAACCACAGCCTGTTCTGGACGCTGGTGGCTCCTGGCGGCTCTGCACCCTCGGGAGCCCTGGCCGAGGCGATCGACGAGACGTTCGGGTCGTTCGAGGCGTTCAAGGGCCGGTTCAGCGTCATCGCCGCCAACCACTTCGGGAGCGGGTGGATCTGGCTCATCACCACCCGGGGGAAGCTGGTCGTCTACACCCTGCCCAACCAGGACTCACCGCTGCTGGTGCGGGAGGAGCCGCTCCTGGCCCTCGACCTCTGGGAGCACGCCTACTGCGGCCGGCCCGGGTGGCGGCAGCCGGACCACGTCGAGTCCTTCTGGAACGTCGTGAACTGGGACGAGGTCGGCCGGCGGTACGAGGCGGCCCGGCAGTCCTCCGAGCGCAGGTGTCACAAACAACCCGCATGAGAGGACTGAATGATGTTCAAGCGCAAGAAGCCAGCAGTCGAGGACCACGGGTTCCGCTCCGAGGAGGCGCCGGCCCTGCTCGGGGCGGCCCCGGAACCGGCGGTGCCGGAGGCCCGCACGACCTGCTATCCGCAGGACGGCGACGCCCCGCCTCCGGTGGCCGGACAGCCGCGGACCACGGTCTACCGGCAGGGGGTGCGGTGGAACCGCGGCGGATACGACACCGTCAACTGAGACAACGGTCAGGACTCGTGGTCCGGTCCCTTCGGGGCCAGGGGGCCGGTCCCCTCGGTCTCGTACTCGCCGATCCACTCCGGCCGCCAGGCGCGGTCGAAGCGCTCCGGGTTGCAGGCCGGGTCGTAGACGGCGATGAGCTCCTGGGCCATGGCCTCCCGGTGACGGGCCGTGCCGCCGGGCGGGTTGAAGGTGCCCACGTAGACCTGCCACTTGGAACCGGCCCGCTCGGACCAGCAGGGGGCGGCCGGGTGCCGCCACGGGAAGCCCTCGCCGGCCAGGTTCTCGGAGTGCCCGACGTAGATCACCGCGTACGTCTCGGGCTTGGTCTCGGGCTCGGGCTTGTACATGACGGCGAAGATCCCCGGCTCCTCCGGCGGCGTCCAGCCGCCGAGCACCCGGGGTCCTTCGAAGGAGTAGCCGGCCAAGCTTCCCAGACGGATCACGGGGGCTCCCAGGGCAGGCGAAGGGGACTCATGATGTCATGCGGTTGCGCCGGGGGGAACAGCGGATGAACCCGGCGAGAGGGCTACTCGAGCAGCAGCTGGCCGCCGCCGACCGGGAATCCGACGCGCTGGCGTTCCAGATGGATGCCCTGCGTCAGAGCGTGGCCAGTGACGTGGACCGCACCTGGCCCTCGGCGTGGAAGAGCCCGGAGACCGTGGACGCCAAGCTCCGGGCCCGCCTGGCCGGGCACCGGGAGTACCAGTCGATGCGGGTCCGCCGACGAGAGCTGGACGAGCTGCGCCGGTCCCTGGCCCACGAACTCGAGAAAGGACCTACGCCTTGAAGTATCCGAAGTCGGTGGACGAGCTGATCGAGGTCCTCCGGGGGCAGGCCTACCTGGCCGACCGCGGCCTGGCCACGGCCGTCTTCCTCGGCATCTCCCTCGGGCGGCCCATCCTCCTCGAGGGCGAGCCCGGGGTGGGCAAGACGGAGATGGCCAAGGCCCTGGCCGCCGCTTTCGGCAACGAGCTGATCCGCCTCCAGTGCTACGAGGGGATCGACGCCAACCAGGCGCTCTACGAGTGGGACTACACCCGCCAGCTGCTCTACGTCCGGGCCCTGTCCGACCGGGAAGCGAGCGGCAGGCAGGCCGTCAACGATCTGTTCGGCCCCGAGTTCCTGGTCGAGCGTCCCCTGCTCAAGGCGACACGGGCCGGCGACCGGGCCGTGCTCCTGGTCGACGAGATCGACCGCGCCGACGACGAGTTCGAGGCGTTCCTCCTCGAGGTGCTCTCCGACTTCCAGGTGACCATCCCCGAGATCGGGACCGTGCGGGCGGAGCAGCCGCCGGTCGTGATCATCACCTCCAACCGCACGCGCGAGCTGCACGACGCCTTGAAGCGACGGTGCCTGTACCACTGGATCGACTACCCCACGCCCGAGCGCGAGGCGCAGGTGGTGCGGGTCCGCGCCCCCGAGGTGCCCGAGGCGCTGGCCCGCAAGGTGGTCGCCACCGTGACCGGCCTGCGCCGCATGGACCTGGTCAAGAAGCCGGGGATGGCCGAGACGATCGACTGGGCCCGGGCCCTGGGGTTCCTCGGGGACGAGGAGATGGACCTGGCGGTGGCGGAGGAGACCCTGGGTTCGGTGATCAAGGACCACGACTACTACGTGCTGGTGCGCAAGTGCCTCGGTCAGGTCATGAGCGATGGGCGGTGACGGGATGGTGCAGTGGAGCGTGGGGATCGAGGTGGCCGGGGACGAGGTCATGACCATGGAGCACATCGGTGACCTGGCCGATGCGGTCGCCGGCACGGGCGGGATCGCCTCCGGGATCGGCCAGACCTGCTACGGCGTGAAGGTGCTGGTCGAGGCCGAGGACCGGGAGCAGGCGATCGCCGCCGCCACGGGGATCCTGCGGGCCGCAGCCCGCACCGCTGCCCTCCCCGAGTGGCCGGTCGCCCGGGTCGAAGCGGCGAGCGAGGACGAGGACGACTGATGGCCCAGCGCAGAGGTCCCGACGGCGGTCAGGAACAGGACCTCGGCCTCGAGTGCCGCCCCGACGAGGCCGGCTGCACCGCTTCCATCGGCTTCGACGCTCTCCTCGAGGACGACGAGCCACCCGTCGACGGCATCGACGCCCTGGCCCAGCTCCGCCGCGCCTGGAAGGCGACCCTGGCCCGGGAGGGGAAGCTCAACGATCCAGAATGAGTGGTCCACCACTCAATTGGTGCCACTTCCGGTGGCACTGGCGACCCGCCTGTAGTATTCCGCGGGCATCGGCGCAGGGCCGAGGCGGAAGCTGAGGTCGCCGATGCCCGCTCGGCCCGTTCGTCTAGGGGCCTAGGACACCACCCTCTCAAGGTGGAGACACGGGTTCGAATCCCGTACGGGCTGCCAAAGGAAAACGCAGGTAAGAGGCGATCTCGAGCCCGGCTCGAGTCGCCTCGTGGCGTTCGATACATCCTTGGTTACATCCCCGCTTCCCTTCCTCGGACGCCACCCAGGTAACCCTCCGAGCGACCAGGACTTGTCCTACGCCAGGTCCCGACGAAAGATCCGCCAGCGTGGCGGATGTTCTGCTCGTCCTCTCGGATTTGGATCCCAATAGGCGGCGCACCTCGCTCGCCCAGATGCGAGACCAAGGGAGAGGAACGTCATGCGCGCTCTGCTGACCAACGACCAGATCGACGAGTTCCTGGTCCAGCCGCTCGACCTTCCCGACTCGGGACCCACGGCGTCCGAGGCCGGATTCTGCGACGGATGCTCGGGCTGCAGCGTGGTGGATCACAGAAAGGCCCGTGCCTCGGCCGTCGTCCCCGGGGACGAGTTCCTCGTGCGACCGCTCGTGATGCCCGGACCTGTCGAGGATGCGATGGACGCGTGGTGCAGCGGATGCGCCGGGTGCAGTGCCGCCTGTCGCTCCGCCGCCGGCGGGTGACGGGAACGTCGCCGGTCCCGCCCTGCCGGCTCGGCGTGGGACTCGGGTACCGCCCGGAGTTCGCCCACGACCTCGCCGGCCTGCGCGCGGCGGTGGACTGCATCGAGTTGACGGTCGAGCAGTATCTGAACACGGCTCCGGAGCGGCGGGAGCACATCACCGAGGTAGCCCGTACCTTTGCCGTCACCACTCACAGCCTCGAGCTGTCCATCGGCACCCTGGAAGGCTGGGACGAGGCCTACGCGGAGCAGGTGGTGCGGTTCGCCGTCGACGTCGGGGCGAGATGGTTCTCGGACCACCTGTGCTTCACCCGCTCCGGTGCGACCGCCATCGGAGCGTTGACACCGCTGTACCGGGACCATCGGACGGCCGCCCTCATCGCCGAACGGGCCGCCCGCCTGCAGGCCTCCGCCGGGATCCCCTTCCTGTTGGAGAACATCACGGCGCACCTCGACGTCGGCGGGGACCTGGGCGAGGGCGAGTTCATGGCCGAGATCGCCACTGCCGCCGACTGCGGGATCCTCCTCGACCTCGCCAACCTGAGCATCAACGCGCAGAACCACGGCCACGACCCGCACCCCTACCTCGAGACGTTCCCGCTCGACCGGGTGGTAGAGATCCACCTTGCAGGCGGTGTCAGCGAAGACGGCGTCGCCTACGACACGCATTCCCGGGAGACTCCAGCGGAGGTCTGGGAACTCCTGCGGGTTGTCGCCCAGGAGGTGGGCATCGCGGCCGTCATCATCGAGCGCGACCATGACGTCCCTACCTCAGTGGCGGCCTTCGAGGCGGAGCTCGCCGCCGCCCGACGAATGCTTCGGGAGGGTGTCCCGGCGTGATCACGCAGTCCGAGCTTGCCCTGCTGCTGACGAGCCGCCGAGCTCGTGAGCGCCTGCTGGTCGATGCCGGAGACGACTGGGCGCCGGTCCGGCTCCGGCAGCTGCAGATCTCCGCCCGGATCGCGGCCCACAAGCGGCGGGAGGCCGTGGCGCGCTGGTACCCCGCCACGGTGGCGGCGTGCGACGCTTCGTCCCGTCTGCGGTCGCTGGTGGACGATCTGGTCCAAGAGCCATTGCCGTTCGGGGCACCGGACCGGCGGGCCCGGTGCGGGGACGCCCTCGCCGCCGCCCTCCGCAAGCAGCACGTCGAGCCCAGGTTGGGAACAGCGCTCCTCGAGCTGCTCCGGCTGGAGGGGGCGATCGTGCGGCTGACCTACCACCCGCCGGAGACCGTCGTGGCCGCTTGCGTTTCGCCCGGCGCGCCTGTCCGGGACGTGTCCATCAGCAGCCGGGTGCGGCTGGCGCCGACGGTGCGTCTCCTCCGCTTCGCCGTTGACGTCCTCGCCCTGCGGGAACAACCGCAGGCGGTCGAGGCTCTGGTTGACGCGGTCTCGATCGGACCGGGCACGGTCGTCGCCCTCGTCCGGCGACGTGCGCTGCAGCCCGTTCAGCTCGTCCGCCTCGGACCGGGCGCCATGGCGCTTTTGACCGCCTGCGCGCGGCACGACCGCGGCGTCGCGGATCTCATCGGTTCGTTCCCCGCGGGAAGCCGCGAGGCCGCCCTCGCCTCGGTCCGGCAGGCCGCCGCCGCCGGTCTCCTGGAGACAGCATGAAGATCCTGGCCGTCTCCAAGTACCCGCCGATCCAGGGCGGCACGGCGTCGCGGTGCTACTTCCACTACCGGTTGCTGGCGGAGGCGGGGCACCGGGTGACCGTTGTCACCAACGCTGCCGACGTCGAGCCCGAGTACCGCTGCCGCCTGATCGCCGGGGACGCCGAGCGGCTCGGAGGCTCGTTCCCGTCCGGCGGTGAGGTTCGGGTCCTGTTCGCCGACGCCGCCGCCGTGAGCGGCCAGTTCGTGCCGGCCGGCGACGCCACCGTGACCCGGCTGGCGTCGCTGGCGCTCCAGGCCCGGGAACAGTTCGAGCCTGAGGTGATCTTCACCAGCTATCTCGAGCCCTACGGGACGGCCGCCGCCCTGGTCGCCGGCTGGACGGGACTGCCCTACGTCGTCGAGCACGCGGGGAGCGACCGGACCCGCCTGCTGGCGAACCCCGAACTCGGTCCCGCTCTGGCTCGCGTCCTGCGCGGTGCCGCCGTGTGCTTCAGCGGCGATCGGTCCCTGGTGGGCTTCGGCGTGGCACCGGACCGCATCATGGGTGTCCTGCCCTCCTACCTGCCCGCTGATCTCTTCACTCCGGTCGGCGAGGATCTCAGCCATCTCGACCTGTGCTCGCTCGGCGGGGGCGACCGCCCGGCACCGCCGGAGGCGCCCGTCGTAGGCGTGTACGGCAAAGTCGGCCGGACCAAGGGTTCCTTCGACCTCCTCGCCGCCCTGGACCAGCTGAGCCGGGACGGGCTCGGCTTTCAGCTGGCGGCGATGGTCGGGGGCCGGGGACTCCCGGCCTTCGAGCGGGAACTCGCCGTTTACGGCCTCGATCCAGCCACGACCCTTCTCCCGTTCCTCTGTCCGTGGCGGGTGCCCGCCTTCCTCCGATCGTGCGCGATCGTTTGTTTCCTCGAGCGGGACTTCCCCGTACGCATCCACGGTCCCAAAGTGGCGCGGGAGGTCCTGGCTACCGGGCGGTGCCTGGTCCTCTCCGAGGAGATCCGGCGAAAGCAGCGTCGTCCCGAGCGCTTCGTCGACGGGCACAATGTCGTGATCGTCCAGGACCCCCGGGATACCCTGGAGCTCACCGGCGCTCTCCGCCGGGTGGTATCCGATCCCAGATGGACGGTGTCGGTGGGCCAGTCGGGACACGACCTGTTCGAGCCCGCCGACCCGGACGTGCTCGTCGAGGGGTATGAAGCGGGGTTCGACCGGGCCGTGCGTGCCAAAGGGAAGGCGGCCCGACGACGCCACTCGACGGAAGCGGAGGCGGTGCCGGGCGAGGACTATCCTGCTGCCTACGCCGTTCTCACCGCTGCCAAGGTGGACATTGCCCTCGCCGGTCCCGGATCCGGCGGCGACGGCCTCGACGTCGCTCTTTCCCACGCGGCAGATTCTCTCAGCCCGGACGCGCCGGCGTGGTGGGCCGACGTCCTTCGCTACGACGCCGCCCGAGCCTGGCTGCGGCACGCTCCGTCCTGGCCCGCGCCCGAAACCGACGGTAGCCGGGCCGCTTGGGCCAGCCCCCGGCGGGACGCCGCGTGGCGCGACCTCTGCCCCCGGCTCGTGGCCCCGGTGAAGACGGTGGTGTTCGGCATCAGGGTCCAGGAGGCGGAATCGGCCCTCCGGGCGGGCGACCCTCCGGGCGCGCTCCGGCCAGCCTCGGAGACGACGACCCTCCTGTTCGTCAAAAGCGCCGACCTCCTCGGTCGGGCCTACGAGGTCTCTCCGTCGGTGGCGTCTCTGCTACCACTCCTCGACGGCTCGCGGTCCATCCGCCAGATCTGCGAGACGGCGCCCGTGGACCCCGACAACCTGGCGGAGCTCCTGTCTGCCCTCGAGTCCGACAACGCCGTGCGCCTGTCACCGTTCCCATCGCCCGGCCCGGCCTTCGCTGGCATGGCGCCTGTGTGAGCCCTACCCGCCGCCTGCTGGGTCGGTCCTGGGTCTTCACCCGCGGCCACCGGCGCACGATGGTCGGATACCTCCTGGCGGGGATCGCCGCCTCGGTGGCGACCGTGGCGCAGCCCCTCCTGTTCCGTCAGATCATCGACTCCGCCATCCCGGCCGGCGACCTGACTGAGGTCACGCTGCTCGGAGTGGCCGCCGGCGGGATCGCCTTGGCCGGAGTAGCCCTCGGGGTGGTGAGCCGTTGGTTGGGTGCCAGGATCGGGCACGGCCTGGTGTGCGATATGCGCTGCGCCCTCTTCGACAAGCTGCTCTGGCTTCCCCAGGACTTCTACGCCCATGCCCAGCAGGGGGCGGTGTTCAGCCGGCTCAACAACGACGTCAACGGGGCGGAGAAGGCCTTCACCCTTCTGCTCCGGGTGGTGGCCAGCAACACCGTCCTGCTCTTGGCCGTGCTCGTCACCATGGCCGGCCTCGACTTTCGGCTGGCGCTCGCCGCGCTCGGTCTCTTCCCGCCGGTGGCCCTGCTCACCCGGTGGTTGAGCCGGCGCCTCCAGACCATCACCCACGACTACCTTCAGATGACGGGTGACATGAACGTCCGGCTGGCCGAGCGAGCGAGCATCGGCGGCTCGCTGCTCATTCACCTGTTCGGGCGGAGAGACGTCGAAGCGTCGGAATTTGAAGCGGCGGCGACGCTTGTCCGCCGAGCCGGTGTACGCCAGATCGCCGTGTCCCGCATGGGCTTGGCCCTCGTGCCGATGGCAGCGGCGATCGCCACCGGCGTGATCTACACGGTCGGGGCCCGGAGCGCCATCGGGGGTGGGATGAGCGTGGGGACGCTGGTCGCCTTCGCCGCCCTCAGCCAACGGTTGTACGAGCCCGTCTTCGAGCTGGCCGACGCCCGCATTGAGATCTCCAACGCCCTCGTGTCCTTCGCCCGGGTCTTCGAACTGCTCGACGTAGCTGATGGCCGGGCGGCGGTGGCAGGGTCGCCGCTGTCTGCGGCCGAAGCAATGAGCGATCTGGAGTTCGACGACGTCCGGTTCCGCTACGCCTCGGCCGACGCCGTGCCCGATTCACTGCGGATTCCCGACCGGGCGCCGTGGGCGGCCGGTCCCGAGAACGATGTGCTCCGAGGTGTGTCGTTCAAAGCGCCGGCCGGGCAGACCACGGCGATCGTCGGACCCACCGGTGCCGGGAAGACCACGATCCTGGCGCTGGTCGCCCGGCTCTACCGGCCGACGTCGGGGTCCATCCGCCTCGGAGGGACGGATGTCGGGGATCTTTCCCTCCCGGAGTACATGGCCCACGTGGCGGTCGTGTCGCAGGAGACGCATCTGTTCCACGAGTCGATCCGGCGGAACCTGCTCTACGCCCGGCCGGAGGCGACCGAGGACGAGCTGTACGAGGCGTGCCGGCTGGCCGAGCTGGCCGATCTGCTCGAGCGGCTGCCCGAGGGTCTCGAGACGATCGTCGGCGAGCGCGGCTACCGCATGTCGGGAGGGGAGAAGCAGCGGCTGGCCCTGGCCCGCGTCGTCCTCAAGCAGCCCGCCATCGTGTTGTTGGACGAGGCGACCGCTCACCTCGACTCCGGCACCGAGGCCAGAATCCAGGTCGCGCTGGAGCGGGTACTCCGGGGCCGTACGGTGCTGGTCGTGGCCCACCGGCTCTCGACGATCCGGGCCGCCGCGCAGATCCTGGTCGTTGACCGGGGAGAGGTCGTCGAGTCCGGCCGGCACCACCAGCTGCGGGCCGCCGGAGGGGCCTATGAGCAGCTGTACCTGCAGCAGTTCGACGACGGCCAGGCCACCGGGCTCATGAGCCAGGGCTGAGCTCCGCCGCCCGGGCCAGTTCCCGCCTCGACGTGACCCCGAGCTTGGCGAAGACGTGGGACAGGTGGGTCTGCACCGTCCGCCGGGAGATGAACAGGCGATCGCCGATCTCGACGTTGGTGAGCCCCCGGACGGCGAGACGGGTGACCTCCTGTTCCGCTGGGGTGAGGCTGGCCCACCCTGACGCCGGCCGCCCTTTGGGTCCCCGGCCCCGGCGGGCGTAGCCACAGGCCTCTTCGGGTGACAGGCCCGCTCCCTGGTTCCAGGCCGCTTCCAGCGTTTCGGATGAGAGGTCCTTCCGCAGCCGGGCGAGGTCCAGGTCGCGCGCCGCCAGCTCGGATGCCTCCGGGGGGCAACCGACGTCCCGCCGGAGCCGCGCCGCAGCGCCGAACAGGCGGGCGGCGTACTCGAGCCGCCCCTCCTCGGTGGCGAGTCCCGCGACGGCCTCGAGGGCAGCAGCCAGTCCGGAAGGATGGCCCATCTCTGCGCTGTGATCCAAGGCCTCGTGGGCCATCCGCTCGGCCGCTGCCCCGTCGCCTCGACCTCTGACTTCCCGAGCTGAACCGAGGAGCGCGGCGGCGAGCACGAGCCGGTCCCCACTCTGACGGGCCATGGCCAGCGCCTCACCAAAGAGACGTCGGGCCCGGACCTCGTCGGCGATGGCCACCGTCACCTCAGCCAACCCAAGGAGGGCGATGGCCGAGTTGCCCAGGTTCCCGGCCAACCTCGGCAGGGCCAACGCCTCCTCGAAGCGAGCACGCGCCTCAACGATGGCGCCCGCGCTGAGCGCCGCCCGGCCGGCGAAGCTGAGGCAGAACCCGAGCAGGAGCGGGGATCCGGTGCCGGCCGCCAGGGCCACCCCCTCTTCGCAATACCGCCGTGCCGCCTCGCCCTCACCCCGGGACCGGGCCAGTTCCCCGAGATAGGCCAGGGCGACCGCGTTCCAGAAGGGGTCGCCGAGCCGCCGGGCGACGCCGAGGCCCTCCTCCAGAGCGACGGCCGCGGTGTCGTATGCCCCCCGCTGCAGCGCCACGTAGCCGAGGCCAAGCAACGTCATGCGCAGGCCCTGCTGGTCTCCGGATTCCCGGCTCGTGACCAGGCTGCGTTCGAAACAGGGCATGGCGGCGGTGAAATCCCCGCGGAACACCTCCGCGAAACCGAGGACGCCCAATGCGCTGACCAGGCACCAATGGTCGCCGGTCTCTTCCGCCGCCTCGATGCTCTGCTCGAGCAGCGGGCGGGCCGCCGGCAGGTCGCGGAAGGCGTTGACGAAACCGAGCAGGTAAAGGGCCCGAGCCGCTCCCGCCGGATCGCCCGAGGCCCGGGCTTGCGTGAGGGCTTCCGTCCCATAGACCCGGGCCTCCTCGAACTCTCCCAGCGCGCTGGCGAGCGCCCCGGCTCCCCACTGCGCCCGTGTCCGCAGACGGTCCGGTGCTCCGGCCCCCGAGGCCAACGACCGCTTCAGCCATTCAAGCCCTTCACCCAGCCGCCCCCGGACCAGCCAGAACAGAGACAGCGAGCCGGCGATCCGGAGGGCATCGTCTCCGGAGGCCGCCAGACTCCATTCCAGCGCCGCTCGCAGGTTGGCGTGCTCGGCCTCGAGTCGCTCCAGCCAGGCACTCTGGTCCCGCCCCGACAGGGCCGGTTCGGCGCGGACCGCGAGTTCCCTGTACCAGGCAGCGTGGGCGGCCCCCATCGCCGTTTCCTCGCCGCTGGCAGACAGCTTCGCCTGGGCGAAGCTCCGGACGGTATCGAGGTAGCGGTACCGGGTCGTCGGCCCGGTCTGGGTGCAGACCACGAGCGATTGGGCGGCGAGCCGGCCGAGCACCTCGAGTACGCTCCTCCGCTCTGCCCCCGGTTCGGCGCACACGGTCTCGGCCGCGTCCAGTGTCCATCCTTGGGCGAAGACGGCGAGCCGGCGGAAGAGCGTGGCTTCGTCGGGGGAGAGGAGGTCGTGGCTCCACTCCAGGGCGGTGAGCAGGCTTTCGTGGTGGGCGGGGGCGCAGCGTCCGGCCGCCTTCAACAGGTGGAAGCGGTCATCGAGCCGGGCGGCGATCTCCTGCGGCGTGAGGAACCCGACTCGGGCGGCAGCCAACTCGATGGCCAACGGCAGTCCGTCGAGTCGGCGGCAGATCTCGGCTGCCGCCGGTCCGGTCGCCGGGCCGATGGTCACGCCCCGGCTGGCAGCCCGGTCGGCGAAGAGCGCAGCGGCGTCGCTCGAAGCCAGCGGGTGCACCTCGACGACGATCTCACCGGGGAGGGCCAACGGTTCCCGGCTCGTGACCAAGAGGCGCACGGTCGGGACGCCTCGAAGCAGATCGACCACCACCCGGCCGCACACGTCGACGATGTGCTCGCAGTTGTCGAGCACGAGGAGGGCGGGCCGCTCGGCGAGCCGGGCCATGACCGCTTCCAGCGGCGGCCGCCCGCTGACCTGGCGGGCGGAGAGCATGGAGGCCAGTGCCTCGACGATCGCAATCTCGTCGTGGATCGGAGCCAGTTCTACCAGGAGGGCACCAGGGGGCGAGCCGACCCGTGCCGCGACCTCGACAGCCAGCCTCGTCTTGCCGACGCCGGCTGGCCCGGTCAGGGTGACGAGGCGGCTTCCGGCCAACAGCCCGACGACGTGGTCGAGCTCGCCCGTCCGGCCGAAGAAGGCGCTCTGCGTCATGGTGAACGGCACGAACCTAGCGAAACGCGCCTCCCGCCCGCTGGTGCATTAACGCCCCGTCAGCGGGGGCTTACGGGAAGATGCCGGGGCCCGGAGTGAGCACGCCTTCGGGGTCGAAGCGACGTTTTGCGGCGGCGAGGTGATCCCACTGCGGGCCGAAGTGGCGCTCCCAGTCGGCCGGCGTGAGCGGAACCGCGCCGATCGGGTAGAGCGTCCCGCCGAGTTCGCGGCAACGTTCGAAGAGCACCCGGTTGGCGGCCACCATCTTTCCGACCGCCCCCGGAGCGGGGCCGGCGGTGCAGAGCACGTCGAGCAGGAAGGACACGTCGTCCTCGGGAAGGCGCAGGAGGGGCCTCCCGACCCGGGATCGGCGCAGCGGGTAGAGGAGGATGCGCAGCGGACCGACGCCCCGGGTGACCGGTGTGGCGAGCACGTCGGCGAGCAGTCGATCCGCGGCCGGGGCCGGGACGAACAGGTCCAACCAGGGGTGCGGCCGGCCCCACAGGCCCATAGCCTGCAGAGCGGCGACCCGCTCCTCCACCCTCCGGACCCACAGCGCCTGGGGCCGGTCGTCGACCCGGCGGGCCGCCGCCAGGTCCCGGAGGCCGGCCAGCCGCCCGTCGTCCGGCCCCGGGTTGGATGTCATCGCCTCGATCTGGGCATCCCAGCCCCCGCCCTCGCTCGGGGTCACGATCCCGAGGAGGTAGTCGAAGCGCTCCTCCACGGCGAGGAGACGGAGATCGGAGATCATCGCTGGCGGGTGGGGGTAGGTGAGCCGGAACACCCGCACCACGGGGGCCGCCGCGACCAGCCTGAGGGTCGCCCGGAGGATGACACCGCACTGGCCGAGCCCGGCCAGCACCCCCTCGAACAGCTGGGCCTCCCGGTCGGGCCCGCAGGTGACGATGTCTCCGGTGCCTGTGGCCACGACGAGGCTGTCAACGTGGTCGACCTGGGCGCCGTACCAGAAGCTGGTGCCACTCACGCCACCGACGGAGAGGGTGCCGCCGATTGAGAGCCCGAGGTAATCGGTGAGCACGGGCGGGAGCATCCCGTTCTTGAGCGAGGCGATGGCGATATCAAACCAGCGCACACCGGCCTCGACGGTCGCCCGGCCCGGCCCTAGGGCGTGGATCCTGTCGAACCCGCTGAGGTCGAGGACGATGCCGCCGGGGGCTTGAGCCTGCCCGTGGGTGCTGTGCCCCTGACCGCGGGGGGCGACCCGCAACCCGGCCGTGGGGGCGAACCGCAGCAGCTGGGCGACGTCCTGCTCCGAAGCGGCCTCGAGAACGGCAACCGGCCGGGTCCGGACGATGTGCCCGAAGTCGTCACCGGCCGCTTCCCTCGAGTGGTTGTCGAAGCGCAGCCGGCCGTCGAAGTGGGGCCAGTCGCCGGGTGCCGTCACGGGTCCGCACCTTAGGCCCCGCATTGACCGGTCCCGACGGCTCTTGCCGAACTCAGCGTCCTCGCTCGGTGTGGAAGCGGCCGCGCTCGTCCGGGAGATGGGACGCGGGCGACCGCACCCGGCGCTCTGCGAGCGTCCTCCCCGCTTCGAGCCGAAGGGAGTGGCTTCGGGGGCGGCGGAGGCAGCCGTTAGCTCGGATTCTCGAATCCCCCGAAGGTCGGGTCCTCCCGCTGAGTTTCTGGTCTTGCCTGGCTGATATGCGTGGTTGTTGCTGGGATCGTGGGTTGTGGCCGAGGGTCGGATAGGGC
>JBOGFE010000280.1:0-8445 GCA_050741935.1 Acidimicrobiia bacterium
GCGACAGGCCGATCCCGGGCCAGTTGAAGGTGGTCTCGGTCAGCACCGCCCCGCCCAGCAGCAGGGCGAACTGGAGCCCGACGACGGCCACCACGGGGACGAGGGCGTTGCGCAGGGCGTGGCGGAACACGACGGCCCGCTCGCCGACGCCCCGGGCCCGGGCCGCCTCCACGTAGTCGGAGCGCAGGGTCGAGAGCATGTTGACCCGGACCAGACGGACCACGATCCCCCCGATCACGAGCCCCAGGGTGACAGCGGGGAGGACCAGGTGACGGGCCGCCTCGGAGAGCGCCGCCCAGTTGCCGGTGACGAGCGAGTCGACCAGGTAGAGGCCGGTCAGGTCCCTGGGTTCGGCGAAGGCGCCCGTCCGCCCGGAGGACGGCAGCCAGCCGAGGCGCACGGAGAACAGGTACTGGAACAGGATGCCGAGCCAGAAGATGGGGGCGGCGTAGAGGACGATGCCGAGGAGGCGCCCGGCCACGTCGAGGGCCCGGTCCCGGAACCGGGCCGCCACCGCTCCCACCACCAGGCCGACGCCGAGGGCCACGGCCATGGCCGCCAGCGTCAGCTCCAGGGTGGCGGGGAAGCGGTCGGCGATGGTCTGGCGGACCGGACGGTCGGTGGTGATGGCCCGGCCGAAGTCGCCGGTGGCCACGTCGGCCAGGTAGCCGGTGTACTGGCGCCACAGCGGCTCGTTGAGGCCGAGGCTCTCCCGCACCCGTTCGGCCCGGGCGTCGGAGACCCGGTCGCCCAGGGTGGCCGTCACCGGGTCGCCCGGTGCCACCCGCAACAGCAGGAAGGTGGCGGTGAGCAGGAGCAGCAGGAGGGGAAGGGTGAGGGCCAGGCGGGTGAGCAGGTAGGCCCGCAGCGACGTTGTGCTCATGGCTCTTCGCCTGGCGGCTCGTCGCGGTGCGGCTGGGGGCCCCAGCCCCAGCCGCCTTCACAAGCGGAGTTCAGGCCTTCTTCTCCAGGAGCCAGTAGCGGAAGATCTGGATGGGGTCGAGGACCACACCCGTCACGGCATCCGTGGTGGCGGCGAACTGGGGGATCTGGAAGATCGGCACGTAGGGCGTCTGGTCGGCCATGTGGGCCTGGGCCTGCTGGAGGATGCCGGTCCGGGCGGTGGTGTCCTGCTCCCGCTGGGAGGCGTGGACCAGGTCCAGCATCTTCGGGTCCTCCCACTTGGCCGGGTCGAAGATGTTGGGGTCGGCGAAGGGCTCCAGGTAGTCGTCGGGGTCGAGGTAGTCGGGGTACCAGCCCATGAGGAAGACCGGGATCTCGCCCGCCCGGCGCTTCTGGCCGTACTCGGCCCACTCCACGTTGGAGACCGTCACCTCGAACCGGCCCGTGGCCTCGAGCCCCTGGGTGATGACCCGGGCCACGTCGGCTTCCGTGTCGCCGTAGTGGGTGGGGCTGTACCAGAAGTCGACCTTGATCTTCTCGCCGGCGGGGATGCCGGCGGCGGTGAGGTACCGGTCCACCAGCGCCTGGTCCGTCCCCGAGCCGTAGAGCTGGGTCCACTTCGGCTCCGACGCCGGGAACAGCGGCGGGATCATCGACGGGAGCGACTTGGCCGTCCCCTTGAACACCTCGCTCACGACCCCGTCCCGGTCCACGGCGGCGGCCAGGGCCCGGCGCAGGTCGGGGTTGTCCCACGGCTTGGAGGTCACGTTGAACACCAGGTAGCGGATGCCGGGCCCGTCGCCCTCCACCAGATTGAACCCGGGGCGGTCCTTGAAGAAGCCGTTCTCGTCGGGCTGGAGGGTCCGGAAGGCGACGTCGACCTCCTCGTTCTGGAGGGCGATCTTGAGCGCGGAGGACTTGTCGAAGAGCCGCACCCGGATGCGCCTGGTCTTGGGGGCGTCACCCCAGTAGTCGGGGTTGGCCTCGAAGTCGACGGACTCCTTCTCCTTGTAGGTCACCAGCTTGTACGGCCCGCTGCCCACGATGGTGTCGGCCTTGTACCTGGCCGTGACCGCCGCGCCCTCCTCGCTTCCGGCCAGCACGTGGTTGGCATAGGCGGTCGGGCTCACGATGGAGGCCACCGAGTAACCCAGGCGGGAGAGGAAGGTGACGTTGGGGCTCGACAGCGTGATGACCACCTGCGTCGGAGACGGGGTGGCGATGTCCTTGATCCCCGACAGGAGGAACCCGGCCGCCTCGGCGTCCTTGGCCCCGAAGTCACGGGCCCGCAGCAGCGAGAACTTGACCGCCTCCGCATCCAGCGGCGTGCCGTCGTGGAACTTCACCCCCGGGCGCAGCTCGAAGCTGTAGGTGAGCCCGTCGGGCGACACGGTGGGCATGGCGGCGGCCAGCTTCGGGGTGGGCTCGGTGGCGTTGGGCTCGTAGGTGACGAGCGTCTCGGCCGTGTTCTGGATCACCTCGGAGCCGAAGTAGTCGTAGGCCTGGGCCGGGTCGAAGCTGTTCTGGAGGGAGTCGGTGGTGCCGATCACGATGGTGTCGGCGGCACCACCCCCTTCGCCGGCGCCGCTGCCGCCACCGTCTCCGTCACCTCCGCAGGCCGGGAGGGCCAGCAGGGACAGGGCGAATATGGTGATGACGGACAGGCGGCGGGCCATGTCCACCCCCTTGGACGAGCCGTGGGACCGGTGGAATCGGCGCCCACCGTATCCGGCCTGGTCAGGGCCGAGTCGTCACTTTTTCCGCTTATCGGGCATATCCGTCGGCCGCTCCCGTTCCGTGGAGGGGGTGTCGGGGTGAGCCGGGTGCTGGTCGGGCCCGCCGCGTCCCAGGCCCGGCGGGTCGGTCCGTCCGACCACCGGTGGCTGCCGCACCAGCCACCGGCTCAGCTGTCGCCGCCGCCGTCAGTCCCACACACAGCACCGCCACGGCGGGTCCAGCACCAAGGCGGAACCCGTTCACGCCGGGAACGTACGGGTTCTCAGCCGCCCCTTGAATAGCCCGTCCGGGCTAATTCGCAACCCGTCAGGTACGTGGTCATACAGGTTTATTCGGTTGCAATAGGCCACACGGCCCAATGTCACCCGGGCGAAGCCAATGTGCCCCGGGCGAAGCCAAGGTTCCCTAGGCGAAGCCAAGGTTCCCTAGGCGAAGAACGAGATCCCCAGCCAGGTCCGGCGCTCGCAGGCCGGGCACGTCATCAGGTTCGAGTAGCGGGCCCAGGGCAGCCAGAGCCAGAAGGGCAGGTGCCGCCAGCAGAGCTCCAGCACGCCGATCCGGGCCCGGGCCCCGCAGGCCGAGCAGTCGACCAGCACGGTCGTGAACCCGGGCGACGTCGACGGTGTGGAGTAGAGCGCCTCCTTGCCCTCCGACTTCCGGGCCGAACCGCGGCGCAGTGGGTCGGTGGCCTCCGGAGGCGGCGAGAACAGCGCCCGGCGCCCCAGGGGATCAGTGCTCATCGAAGCTCCTGGTGGAGCGTCCTGGCGATGCTGCGGTAGGCCTCCGCCCCGGCCGAGCGGGGCGCGTGCTCGAGGATCGAGCGACCCCGGCCGGGCGCCTCGGCGAAGCGGACGGACTTGGGGACGGGCGGGTCGAGGACCTCGATCCCGTAGCGCCCGGTCAGGTCGCCCAGCACCTCGCGGCCGTGCCGGGTGCGGGAGTCGAACATGGTGGCGATGAGGCCCCGGACCTCCAGCCTGGCGTTGGTGTAGCTGCGCACGTCGGCGATGGTCTCGAGCAGCTGGCCCACCCCCCGCTGGCCCAGGGTCTCGCACAGCAGCGGGATGAGCACCTGGTGGGCGGCGGTGAGCCCGTTGATGGTCAGGATCCCCAGCGACGGCGGGCAGTCGATGAACACGGTGTCGTAGTCGGAGAGCAGGGGCTTGAGGGCCCGGGTGAGGACGTGCTCCCGGCCCGTCTTCGACATCAGATGGACCTCGGCGCCGGCCAGGTCGATGGTGGCCGGGAGCACGGCCAGGTCGCCGGCCTTGGCCAGCACGTCGGCGGCGTCCTCCCGGCCGGCGAGGACGTCGTGCAGCGAGCCCTCCAGCGTGTCGGGATCGATCCCCACCGAGTAGGTCAGGCAGGCCTGGGGGTCGAGGTCGACGAGCAGTACCCGCTCGCCCAGCTCGGCCAGGGCCACACCGAGGGAGTGCGTGGTGGTGGTCTTCGCCACCCCGCCCTTCTGATTCGCCACCGCCAGGACCCGGGTCATGAGCGGGGCAGTCTAACGGTGGGTCCCGACCCCTCCATTTCCTGGGCGCGAAATCCTCGCTATCCGGAGATTTCGCGCCCAGAAACGATCCGTGGTCAGGCCCGCAGGAGCTTCCGGGCGGCGTCGGTGATGCGCTCGGTGGTGATGAGCACCGCCGCTTCCATGGCCGGGGCGTAGGGCATGGCCGGGACGTCGGCGGTGGCCAGGCGCATGACCGGGGCGTCGAGGTCGTAGAACGCCTCCTCGGCCACCAGGGCCGCGACCTCGGAGGCCACCGAGAAGGACCAGTTGTCCTCGGAGACGACCAGGACCCGGCCCGTCCTCCGGGCCGAGGCGAGGATCGCGTCCCGGTCGAGAGGCGAGATGGTGCGCAGGTCGAGAACCTCCACGTCACCCTCCCCGGCCGCGGCCAGCGCCTCCGCCGCCTCCACGGCCAGATGGCGTTGGAGGCCGTAGGTGACGATGGTCAGGTCCGACCCGGGCCGGGCCACCTGGGCCACCCCCAGCGGAACCCGCCAGTCCGCCCCTTCCGGGAACGGGCCCTTCACCGACCGGTAGGCCTTCTTGTGCTCGAGGAAGAGCACCGGGTCGGGGTCGTCGAGGGCCTCGAGGAGCATGCCCTTGATGTCGGCCGGGGTGGAGGGGCAGACCACCTTGAGGCCGGGGACGTGGGAGAAGATCGATTCCACCGACTGCGAGTGGTACAGGGCGCCGTGGACCCCGCCCCCGTAGGGCGCCCGGATGACCATCGGCACGGAGAAGTCACCGTTGGAGCGGTAGTGGATGCGGGCCGCCTCGGAGACGATCTGGTCGAAGGCGGGGTGGATGAAGTCGGCGAACTGGATCTCGGCGATGGGCAGCAGGCCGTGGAGGGCGGCACCGATGGCGACGCCGATGATGGCCGACTCGGCCAGGGGCATGTCGAGGACCCGGGCTTCGCCGAACTCGGTGACGAGGCCGTCGGTGGCCTTGAACACGCCGCCCCTGGCCCCCACGTCCTCGCCCAGGACGAAGACCCGCTCGTCGGCGGCCATGGCCTCCCGCATGCTCTCCCGCACCGAGTCGACCAGGGTGCGGACGGGCGCGTCCGCCGGCGGCGGCCCGGGGTCGGGGCGGTGGGGGCCGATCCCCTCCTGGGTGGCGGCGAACTCGGCCGGCACCCCGGGGATGGGCCGCAGGGGCCGGGCGAAGACCTTGGTGAAGGCGTCGCCCGGGTCGGGGGCGGGGGACGCCTCGGCCGCCTTCACCGCCTCCTCGATCTCGGCCATGACCTCGGCTTCCATCTCCGCTTCCCGGGCCTCGGAGAGGAGTCGCTGCTCGATCAGGTACTGCTTCAGCCGCTGGAAGGGGTCCTTCTTCCGCCACGCCTCCACCTCGGCCGGCGTCCGGTAGGTGCGGTCGTCGTCGTCGGAGGTGTGCGACAGGTAGCGGTAGGTCTTGCACTCGATGAGTGTCGGCCCCTCGCCCCGGCGGGCCCGGCGCAGGGCCGCGGAGGTGGCGGCGTACACGTCGAGGGGGTCGTTGCCGTCGACGATCATCCCGAAGAAGCGGTACTGGTGGGCGTGCTCGGCGATGTTCTCGACGGCCGACTCCTTGGCCAGCGGCACCGAGATGGCGTACCCGTTGTTCTCGCAGATGGCCACCAGGGGCAGGCCGTGGATGCCGGCGAAGTTCAAGGCTTCGTGGAAGTCGCCCTTGGAGGCGGCCCCGTCGCCGAAGAGGGTGACGACGGCGGTGTCCTCCCCCTTCATGCGGGCGGCCAGGGCCACCCCGGCGGCGTGGGGGATCTGGGTGGCGATGGGCGACGAGCCCGTGATCACCCGCAGCTTGGAGGAGCCCCAGTGGTTGGGCATCTGGCGCCCACCGGAGTTGGGGTCGGCGGCCCGGGCGAAGACCGCCTCCAGGCACTCCCGGGGGGTCATGCCCAGGGCGATCATGAGCCCGGTGTCCCGGTAGTAGGGGCAGACGACGTCCTGCCCGCCGTGGAGGGCCCAGCCGGCCCCCACCTGGGCGCCCTCCTGCCCCTGGCAGGACACGGCGAAGGGGGCCTTGCCCATCCGGTTGAGGGCCCAGATCTTCTGGTCCAGCCGGCGGGTGAGGAGGATGGCGCGCCACAGGGCCAACACGTCGTCGTCGGAGAGTCCGAGCGCCCGGTGCCGGTCGTGGAGATGGAACCCCGACAGGTCGGTGTTCTCGGGCGGGGCGAAGGCCATGCCGGTGTGCCTCCTGGTCAGGCGGTCAGACGGGGCGGGGAGATCGACGGGAGGGCGGGCGGGAATGTCAACGGGAGGGCGGGCGGATGAGGCCGAGGCGGCCGACGGCTTCGATGCGGGCTTCGGCCAGCCGGTCGGCGGCGGCGGCGGTGGTGCTGCCGTCGGCCGCCGCCCGCTGGAAGACGGCCAGGATGTTGTCGTAGATGCGGCGCAGGCCTTCCTCGGCCCGCTGCTGGTTGTACCCGCGCAGCTCCTCGGAGATGTTGATGATCCCACCGGCGTTGACGACGTAGTCGGGGGCGTAGAGGATTCCCGCCTCGGCCAGGGCCTTGGCGTCGCCGTCGACGGCCAGCTGGTTGTTGGCGCAGCCGCACACCGCGGCGCAGTTGAGCTGGGGGATGGTGACCTCGTTGAGGCCCCCGCCGAGGGCGCAGGGGGCATAGATGTCGCATTCCAGGGTGTGGATGGTCTCGACCGCGGTGGACTCCACGTCGAAGTCGGCCACCGCCCGGGCCAGGTTCACCGGCGAGGTGTCGGCCACCGTCACCCGGGCCCGCTCCTCGATCAGGTGGCGGACGACGGCGTAGCCGACCTTGCCCACGCCGGCCACGGCGATGTGCCGGCCCTCCAGGGACCCGTCGCCCCACAGGTGGTGGGCGGTGGCCTTCATGGCGTAGTAGAGGCCGGTGGCCGTGGCCAGCGACGGGTCGCCGGAGCCGCCGAGGGACTGGGAGACGCCCGTCACCCAGCGGGTCTCCCGGCGGATGAGGTCCATGTCGGCCTGGGTGGTGCCGACGTCCTCGGCGGTGATGTAGCGGCCTCCGAGGGTGTCGACGTAGCGGGCGAAGGCGCGCAGCAGCGCTTCGCTCTTGTCCCGGGCCGGGTCGCCCAGGATCACCGCCTTGCCGCCGCCCAGGTCGAGGCCGGCCATGGCCGCCTTGTAGGTCATGCCCTTGGCCAGGCGGAGCACGTCGGTGAAGGCGTCGTCCTCGGTGGCATAGGGGTAGAAGCGCGTGCCGCCCAGGGCGGGGCCCAGGGCGGTGGAATGGACGGCCACGATGGCCCGCAACCCACTGGGCCGGTGGTGGCAGAACACCACCTGTTCGTAGTCGTCGGCCTCGATGCGTTCGAACACTGGCATCGGCCTTCGACACTCCTTCTTTCGATTCCTCTCCCCTGAAATGGTAGGGCGCGCCAAATCGATCGGTACGCGCTTTAGTCGCTGCCCCTTGTGACCGATACATCCCACGACGGGCACCACAGCCCTTCGTGCGCCCGTCATTGCATTGGACTGCCGTAGTGGAAACCCGCTGGTCAGAGGCGATGACCGAGGGGGACTAGTTCGACGGAGGGGTCGTAAATGACACCTCCGGGCTATCGACCCCAAAGGGTGCCGTGCGTACCCTCGGGACGAAGCGGACAGTCCCCCCTCCCGGCAACCGCCGCGAGCAGCTCCGTTCATAGAAAGAGGAAAAGGCGATGCAAGACCGTACCGACCCCGACGCCCTTCTGACCCCGTCAGAGGTCGCCGAGATGTTCCGGGTCAACCCGAAGACCGTGACCCGTTGGGCGCGGGCCGGGAAGATCTCCGCCATCCGGACCCTCGGCGGCCACCGTCGTTTCCGTGCTTTCGAGATCCTTCGCTACCTGGAGCAGGTTGAGAGCGAGCAGGGCCTGTAGCCTCTCGCCCTCGTGGCAGGAGGAACGGCCCTCGAGGCTGTCACCTTCGATTACTGGAACACCCTGTGCTGTGAACCTCCGGGCGGTTACCTACGGGGCCGCCGGCTGGAGGCGATGGGCAGAGTGATGGGCGATGCCGGCGTGGGGGACGCCGGCGTCGTGCTTGCTTCTGCCTATGACGCCGCCTGGCTGTCCTACGTGGCGGCCTGGGAGGCCAACACCCAGTACACCGGGCGCCACGCCGCCCGCAGCATCGCCGACGCCGTCCACCGGCGCTACGGCCTGGGCAACGGCGTGCGCGAGCAGCTCTTCGACGCCTTCGCCTCCGCCTCCCGCGCCGGTGCCGCCGACCTGGCGCTGGTCGACGGGGTGGCCGACGCCCTGGCGTCCCTCGGCCAGATGGGCCTGACCCTGGCC
>JBOGFE010000281.1:0-4406 GCA_050741935.1 Acidimicrobiia bacterium
GTTCTGGATGGCGGGCGACCTGGAACCGGCGCCCATCCTCGACGAGATCATGGGGCTGGCCCGCCGGGCCGGCGTGCCCGTCCGGACCACGCCCCGCCTCGACGCCATGGCCCGCACCGACGCCCCCCAGGGTGTGGTGGCCCGGGCCGATGCCCTCCCCACCGCCGTCGACGACGAGCTGCTGGCCGACCCGGCCGCCTTCCTCCTCGCCCTCGAGGGGGTGACCGACCCCCGGAACCTGGGGGCGGTGCTGCGCAGCGCCGAGGGGGCCGGGGTGTCGGGCCTGTTCCTGCCCCGCCGGCGGGCGGTGCACATCACCGCGGCGGTGACCAAGGCTGCCGCCGGAGCGGTGGAGCACATCCCCATCTCCCTCGTGCCCGGCATCCCCGCCACTCTGGAGCGGGCGGCCCGGGCCGGAGTGTGGGCCATCGGCCTCGACGAGCGGGGGGAGCAGTCGCTCTTCGACCTCGATTTCGGGCCCGAACCGCTGACCATCGTCCTCGGCGCGGAGGGGCGCGGCCTGTCCCGTCTCGCCCGCCAGCGATGCGACGTCGTGGTCCGGATCCCGATGCTCGGAAGGCTCGAATCACTCAACGTGGCCTCAGCTGCCGCCCTGGCCTGCTACGAGGTGGCTCGACGCCGAACACCGCGCGTCACCGGGAAGTAGCTCCCGCGGGCTAGTCAGCATCAAGGCGAAGTCGTCGGCGCGCCGGTCGTTCTGCCTCTTATGTCCGGATATGTCCGGAAATGTTCCCTCTCGCAAAGGCCTCAGAGCGCGGCCGATGTGTGCAGCAGTATTGACACTAGTCAGGGCTCCCCGTTACAAAGAACTAGTCCCCACGCAGTGTCCCGTTAACAGAGCCGTCACCTAGGAGCGCACATGGAGAGTCGTCTGGGAAGCGTGGCCCTGACCGAGCTGAGCGACGACGACCTCGTGGCCCGGTTCCAAGCCGGCGACAACGACTCCCTCGACGTGCTGCTCCAGCGCTACCGGCGGTTCACCCGGGCCAAGGCCCGCGGCTACTTCCTCATCGGGGCCGACTCGGACGACATCGAGCAGGAGGGCATGATCGGCCTGTTCAAGGCCGTGCGCGACTTCCGCCCCGACCGGCAGGCCTCCTTCCGGGCTTTCGCCGAGCTCTGCATCACCCGCCAGATCATCACCGCCATCAAGACGGCCACCCGCCAGAAGCACCAGCCCCTCAACTCCTACCTCTCCCTGTCCGGCTCCCGCCCCGGCGAGGAGTTCGGCTCGGGCACGGTGGAGGAGGTCCTCGAGGCGAAAGGCCTGATCGACCCCATCGAGTTCATCATCTCGATGGAGGACCTGCGCTCCATGCGCCGCATGATGACGGAGATGCTGTCCAAGCTGGAGGTGGAGGTCCTGCGCCTCTACGTCGAGGGCAAGTCGTACCAGGAGATCGCCGGCGTGCTGGGCCGCCACGTGAAGTCCATCGACAACGCCCTCCAGCGCATCAAGCGCAAGCTGGACATGCACCTGGCCGAGCGGGCCGCCGCCGAGGGCGCCGCCTAAGCCCCACCCTGGGGCGTCCCACCGCTCATCTACGCTCGGGTCAGGCCCGAGTAGCTCAGGCGGTCAGAGCAGGCGCCTTGTAAGCGTCAGGTCGTGGGTTCGAATCCCACCTCGGGCTCCATCCCTCCTGCCGGTGCACTTCGTCCCGGCGCGCCCTAGGGCCGGTCCTCCGGGCGTCCTGCAACGCATCCGTAATGTCCGATTCCGGGGGGAATTGGATAAATGAGATGGGCCAAAATAAGGACAAAACTGCCGCCGGGTACTTTTGTCCTGTATGTCCGAGTCGGCGCCCGTGACAAGAGCGCCGGGGCGCGCACCTGTGCCGGCTCGGCACCCGGTGCCGCATACTGCGGATCGTGGCGCGCACCGGTTACGTAAGCCGTGGCCCACTGAACACGCTCCGTGGTGCTTGACCTTCCAGGATCCGCCGTGGAGGATCAGAAACTTGATGGAGCTGTCCGAGCGGAGTCGGGACATCCTCGACTTCGAGCGCATCTGGCGGGCACTGCCCGGTACGAAGGCCGACGCCATTCGCGAGCGGTTCGGCCTCACCGCGTCGCGCTACTACCAGATCCTCAACGACGTCCTCGACGAACCAGGGGTGTCGGCCTACGACCCCCTCGTGGTCAAGCGCCTCCGGCGCCGGCGGGACCGGCGGCGGCGGGCCCGCTTCGACAGCCAGTACGGCGGCTCCGAGTCGAGGTGACCGTCCCCCCGGAGGACTGGGAGGACTCCCACCCGCCCGAAGTCCGGGGTGCCCCCGAAGACGACCCCGGCGTGGGCCCGGTCGCCCGGCGTCCCCGGCCGTCGGGGTCCTTCTCCCGCTCGCTGGCCGGCGCCGCCGCCCGGGGCACGGGTCTCGTCGCCCTGGCCGTGGCCATCGGGATCGTCCTGCTCCAGTACAGCGACGACCCCATCCGGGAGCAGCGCTCGGCGGGTCGGGAGCCCGCCGTCGAGGCTCCCCTGTCCCCCTCCTCGAGCACCACGGTCACCACCGCCGGGGCCCGCCCGCCGGCCGAGGTCAGGGTCCTGGTGCTCAATGCGTCGGGCCGCCGGGGGGTGGCCCGGGAGATGTCCGGGCGCCTGGGGGTGGCCGGTTACAGGACCCTCGAGCCCGGCGACGCCCCGCTGCGGAAGGACACGACGGTGGGGTGCCGGGCCGGCTTCGAGCGGGAGGCGACCGCCCTCGTCTCCGCCCTGGGGGTGCCCGCGACCACGGCCGATCCCGGCGCGCTCCTGCCCGCCGAGGCCGACTGCGTGGTGGTCATCGGCTCGGTGTAGGCGATCCGGGGTATCCGCGACTCGCGGAAGCGGGCGTGCCAACATCGCCCTATCCCCACTTCCCCACCCCGCTCCCTCCTCCGTCGGAGGGCGCTGGCGGCCTGGGTGTGTGCCGCCACCGTCCTCGTCGTCGCCGTCCCGCCGGCCCACAGCGGCGAGCTGGAGCGCAAGCGCGACGCCGCCAAGCGGCGTCAGGGCGAGGTCAAGAAGCAGCTCGACCTGGCCCAGGCCACCGAGACCCAGCTCACCCGTCGCCTGACCGAGATCGAGGGTGACCTGGTCGACCGCCGGTCGGAGGCCGGGGCGGCCCGGGCCGACTCGGAGGAAGCCGCCGCCGCCGTCGAGCGCATCACCGCCGAGGTGGAGGCGTCCCGGGCCCGGTTGGCCCAGCGCAAGACGGTGTTCAACCGCCGGGCGGTGGTCGCCTACATGGGGGGCCAGGGTCGCCCGTTGGACGAGCTGAACTTCGCCGGGGAGCTGTTCTCGCTGCCCGAGGACTTCTCCGAGGCGGCCCGGAGGACCGAGCTGGTGCACCGGGTCTCCGACCAGGACGGCGACGTCCTGGCCGAGCTGACCGACGCCCAGACCGCCCTGGCCCGGGAGGAGCTGGCCCTCACCCTGACCCGCAACCGGGCGGTGGAGCGGGCCGGTGACGCCGAGCGGGCCGTGCGGGCCGTCGCCGCCCTCAAGCGGGAGCAGGAGGCGACCCACGCCGCCCTCCAGGAGCGGATCGCCTCGCTCCAGGCCGAGGCCGACGCCCTGGCGGCCGAGCAGGCCAAGCTGGAGAACCTCATCCGGGAGCGGCTGGCCGCCGCCGCCCGGGCCCGGGCCGCCCGGGGCCGGTCCCCCTTCACCGGGCACCGGACGGGAACCGGCGTGTCCACCGCCGGCTTCATCTGGCCGGTGGACGGGGTGATCACCTCCGGCTACGGGCGCCGCTGGGGCCGGATGCACACCGGGATCGACATCGCCGCCCGGTCCGGGACCCCGATCGCGGCGGCCAAGGAGGGCGAGGTGATCTACGCCGACTGGCTGGGCGGCTACGGCCAGCTGGTGGCTGTCGACCACGGCGATTCGGTGGTGACCCTCTACGCCCACCAGTCCAAGATGGCGGTGGCCGAGGGCCAGATGGTGACCCAGGGCCAGACGGTCGGCTACGTGGGGACGACCGGCCATTCCACCGGCAACCACCTCCACTTCGAGGTCCGGGTCGACGCCGAAGCCCGCGACCCGCGCCACTACCTGCCGTAGGGACCATCGACGCGCTCCGTCGCTTCGCCGAGGTCCCGGAGCGATCGGTGGTGGTGGTCGACTTCGACGGGACGCTGGCGCCCATCGTCGACGATCCGGCGCAGGCCCGGCCGCTGCCGGGCGCCGTCTCCGCCCTCGGGCGCCTGGCCGTCCGCCTGGCCCGGGTGGCGGTGGTGAGCGGACGGCCGGTCGACTTCCTGCGCCGGTACCTGCCCCCGCCCGGCCCCGACCTCTTCGGCCAGTACGGGTTGGAGCGACTGGAAGCCGGCCGGGTGGTGGTCGCGCCCGGAGCCCGGGAATGGATGCCGGCGGTGGCCGAGGCCGCCCGCCGGGTCGAGGC
>JBOGFE010000282.1:0-4878 GCA_050741935.1 Acidimicrobiia bacterium
TTCGAATGGAAATTCACCCGCAGCGACCTGGCCAAACTCATGGAACGCATCGGCGCCCACGAACCCCTCCCACTGGCCGCTTGATCAGCAGCGATACGTGATCGAATTTCCGTGCCAGAGCACTAAGGCACTCAGAGCGCCAGGGGTTTGATGGGCGCGACGATGGCACCGGGGTCGTCCCGCCACGCCTCGGGCTGCACGTCGATGTAGAGCTCGATCTCGTTGCCGTCGGGGTCGACGATGTAGGCGCTGTGGGTCACGCCGTGGTCCGAGGTGCCCACCACCGTCACCCCGGCGCCCTCGAGCTCGGCCAGGGCGGCCCGCAGCTCGTCGTCGGTGGTGCCGATCTTGAGCCCGAAGTGGTACATGCCCACCCGCCGGCCCGAGGGGATGGGCGTGGCCCCCGGCCCGACCTCGAGCAGCAGCAGCTCGTGGTGGGTGCGGCCCGACGAGTACACCGCGCCCTGGTCCCCGAAGGTGGCGATCTCGCGCCAGCCGAGCGTCCCGCCATAGAACTTGCGGGACTGCTCCAGGTCGGACACGTAGAGGACGATGTGGCCCAGTTCCTTGATCTCCATGTGTCTTCACAACCGCAGCCGGCATGGCAGCATTCCGCGTATGAGAGGTCTGAGCGGGAAGGTGGTCTTCGTGACCGGGGCGGGCCGGGGCATGGGCCGGGCCATCGCCACCCGGCTGGTGGAGGAGGGCGCCCAGGTGGCCCTCACCGACATCGACGGCACCACCGCCCGGGAGGCGGCCGCGGCCCTGGGCGAGGACCACGCCGTGGGGATCCGGGTCGACATCACCGACTCCGGCAGCGTCGCCGCCGGGGTGCTCATCACCTACCAGACCCTGGGGCCCATCGACGTGCTGGTGAACAACGCCGGCTGGGACCGCATCGGCCCCTTCGTGGACACCGACGAGGAGCTGTGGGACCGGCTCATCGACATCAACCTGAAGGGCCCCATGCGCTGCGCCCAGGCCGTCCTGCCCGGCATGATCGACCGCCAGGCCGGCGGGCGGATCATCAACGTCAGCTCCGACGCCGCCCGGGTCGGGTCCACCGGCGAGTCGGTCTACTCGGCGGCCAAGGCCGGCATCCTCGGCTTCACCAAGACCCTGGCCCGGGAGATGGCCCGCCACGACATCACCGTCAACGCCCTCTGCCCCGGTCCCACCGACACGCCGCTGCTGGAGGAGATGGTGGGGGAGGGGAACGACCGGCTCATCGACTCGCTCAAGCGGGCGATCCCGCTGAAGCGGCTCGGGCGCCCCGACGACATCGCCGGGGCGGTGGCCTTCCTGGCCTCCGACGACGCCGGGTTCATCACCGGCCAGACGCTGTCGGTCAGCGGCGGCCTGACGATGACCTAGCTCCGCGGGGGTCAGCACCCGCCCACGGGAGGACCGGCCTCCCGGCAGGCGAGCCACCCCCGGGCCCGCTCCGCCTTCGGATAGCGGGCCACCAGATCCCAGAACCGGCGGTTGTGGCCCGCCACCACCAGGTGGGCCAGCTCGTGGACGAGCACATAGTCGAGGACCCAGGCCGGTTCGGTGGCCAGCTTGGCGGAGATGCGGATGGTCCCCTCCGAGGGGGTGCAGCTGCCCCAGCGCAGGTCCTGGTTGTCGACGAAGCGGATGGACCCGGGCCGGGGGAGGTCGTAGCGCTCGGCCAGCGTGGTCGCCCGCTCGGTCAGGTCGATGCCCAGGGTGGACGCCGACCGGTCCAGGCGCCGCACCATCTCGGCGACCCAGCGCTCCTCGTCGGCCCGGCTCATGGTGGCGGGGATCGACACCCGGACCACGCCGTCCACCCGGCGGGCCGACACCGTCTTGCGCCGCCGGGCGCTGCGGATCACCTGAACGTCCATGCCGCCCACGATACCGAGCGGCGGTGACAAATTACGTCAATGTGATTCGACGGCCCGCCGGTCGTAGAACCCCGTGCCCTCCAGGGACATCACCGTCTCGCCCCGCTGGTTGACCAGCTCGGTCCGGGCCCGGACCTTGCCCATCCGGGGCCGGCTGGTGGAGGGCTCCGTCTCGAGGACGGTGTACCGGCCGGTGAGCACGTCGCCGGGCCGGACCGGGCGCCAGAAGCGCACGTTGTCGACCCCGGGCGAGCCCTGGCTGGCGGCCCGGGACAGCACCCCGTCGACCGCCAGGCGCATGGCGATGGCGACGCTGTGCCAGCCACTGGCGATGACGCCGCCCCACATCGTCGCCTTGGCCGCCTCGGGGTCGACGTGGAAGGGCTGCGGATCCCATTGGCGGGCGAAGGCGATGATGTCGTCCTCGGTGACGGGCGGGAACGTTCCCAGCTCGAACACCTGGCCCGGGGTGAGGTCCTCGAAGTGCAGCCGGTCGTCGGGATCGGGCATCGGGCGGTGCAGCCTACCGGCCGATTCCGGCCGGGCCGCTAACGTTCTCGCCCGTGCGACGTGTCTCCCCGGTTCTCGCTCTCATCCTTTTGGCTGCCCTCGCCATCGCCACCGCCTGTGGCGACGACAACGGTCCACCCCTGACCGCCGAGCAGTTCGTGGAGCAGGCCAACGCCGCCTGCGTGGCCGGCGACGCCGAGCTGGAGAAGGCGGGCAAGGACCTGACCACGAGCGGCCAACCCAAGACCGAGGAGATCGCCGAGTTCTTCCTCGATTCAGCCGTGCCCATCGCCCGCCGGAAGCTCGACCAGATCGAGGCGCTCAACCCGCCGGCCGACAAGGCGGAGGCGGTCAAGGAGATGCTGGCCGCCGGCCGGGAGGCGGTCGACGAGGTCGAGGACGGCCTGAAGGACGACCCCGGGGCCTACCTGACGGAGAAGGGCCCCGACCCCTTCGACGACTTCGACGAGCGGGCCCGGGAGCTCGGCCTCGACAAATGCGCCAGCCAGGCCCAGCCCCTGCCCGGCGAGGGCGACGGCTCGACCACGACCACGACCCCCCCGGCCACCACGCCGCCGGACACCACGCCCCCCGACACCACCACGCCGCCCAGCTCGTGAGTGAGACGTGCGCAGCACGGCTCGGCGGCCGGGGCTGGGGCCCCCGGCCGCATCGCGATGAGCCGCCAGGCGAAGAGCCATGAGCGCGGACGTCACCGTCTGGTTCAACCCCCACTGCTCGAAGTGCCGGACGGCGCAGGGCATCCTCGCCGAGCGCGGGGTGGAGGCCGACTACGTCCGCTACCTCGACCAGGCGCCGAACCGGGCCGACCTCGAGCGGGTTCTGGCCCTGCTGGGGACGGACGACCCCCTCGCCATCACCCGCACGGGCGAGGCGGTCTACGCCGAGCTGGGGCTGGCCGGCGCCGACCGCGACACCCTCCTCGACGCCCTGGCCTCCCATCCCGTCCTCATCGAGCGGCCCATCGCCATCCGGGGGGACCGGGCCGTGGTGGCCCGGCCGCCGGAGCGGGTGCTCGAACTGCTCGACGACACCTCGACCTAGACACCTAAGGCCGGGGTGTCCGGCGGGGGTCCGACCGGTCCCGGTTCGGATCCATGGTGTGCATGGCCAGGTCGCAGGCCGCCCAGATGGTGCGGGCGAAGGGGTAGAACAGCACCGGTAGCGCCACCACCAGGATCCCGGAGACCACCAGCAGCGGCACCACGGGGACGCCGTCGCCTCCGGCCAGCACCAGGATGTAGACGAACAGCCCCAACAGAACGAGGGTCTGCGTCACCCCGAGGTTGATGGTGAGCGCCCCCAGGAAGAAGCCCTCCTCGGCCCTGGGCTCGAAGCGGTGACCGCACCGGGGGCACTCCGGCACCATGTTGAAGTAGCCCCGGAACAGCTTGCCGCCGCCGCAGCTGGGGCACCGCCGCCGCAGACCCCGCCACAGCATGGTGCCCGTGGACGGATGCGGGGAGGCGCCGGCGCTCACGCCCTCATTCTGCCCACTGGCCACGGCCGATCAGAACCTCCTTGAGCACCGTGGGCCGGTCGGTGAAGATGCCGCCCACCCCCAGGTCGAGGAGCCGGTTGATCTCGTCGGGCTCGTCGATGGTCCACACGTGGATGGGGATGCCGTAGCGGCGGGCCGCCTTCACGAAGCGGGCGTCGACCAGGGGGGCCCGCTTGTAGCGCATGGGGACCTGGCAGCAGGCGGCGGCGAAGGGCCCCGGCGGCACGCCGTAGGAGGCCAGTCGCAGCCGGCCGATGGCGATGGGACCCATGGCGGTGCACACCGGGCGGCCGGCCAGGCGGCGCACCTGGAGGAGCCGGGGGTCGGAGAAGGCGGCGACGTTGACGCGGTCCCAGGCGTTGGTGCGCCGGAGGGCCTCGACCAGGGGCTCGACGGCCCGGTCCATCTTGGGGTCGATGTTGAGGCGGGCGTCGGGGAAGGCGTCGAGGAGCTCCTCCATGGTGGCGATGGGCTCACCGTTGCCGAGGCGGGCCTGGCGGACCTCGGACCAGGGCCGGTCCTCGAGGCGGCCGGTCTGGTCGGTGACCCGGTCGAGGACCTCGTCGTGGAAGGCCAGCAGCACCCCGTCGGAGGTCACCCGCCCGTCGGTCTCCAGGTAGCGGTAGCCGAGCTCCCGGGCCCGGGCGAAGGCGGCCAGCGGGTTCTCGCCGCCCACCTCGGCGGCGCCGCCCCGGTGGGCGAGCGGGATGGGATGGGGCCAGTCCAGAACAGGGTGGGCGACGAGGGAGAGCCGATCACCACCATGGAGGCGCTCCTCGACGCCTTTCCCGACAGCCGGTTCAACATCGACCCGAAGATGGACGCCGCCGTGCCGCCGCTCGTCGAGGCGCTGCGCCGCACCAACAGCTGGGACCGGGTCAACATCGCCGCATTCTCCGACCGGCGCGCCGTAGGCGGCCATCCGCATCCGGGCGATCGCCGCCGGCCCCATCGAGGTGCACACCGGGCGGCCGG
>JBOGFE010000283.1:0-12183 GCA_050741935.1 Acidimicrobiia bacterium
CTCCACCGCGGCCACGATCGGGCCGCCGTAGTCCGTGGTGGCCGCCACCACGGAGGGATCGTCGGGCACCGGGACGTAGGAGTGCACGAAGTACAGGTAGGGCCGCTCCGGGAGCCCGGCGAAGAGCTTCGACCCGTTGCGGACCTCGAGGTCGTTCCAGCCCATGTGCGGGGTGCGCAGCCCGGCGGGCAGCCGGCGCACGGTGCCGGCCAGGAGCCCGATGCCGCGGACGCCGGGGGCCTCCTCGCTCCCCTCGAAGAGCATCTGCATGCCGACGCAGATCCCGAGGAAGGGCTTGCCCGCCGCCACCGCCTCGCGCACCACACCCAGGAGCCCGGAGTCGGTGAGCGCCTCCATGCAACGCCCGAAGGCGCCCACGCCGGGAAGGACCACGGCGCCGGCGGCGGCGGCCTCCTCCGGCTCGCAGGTCAGCCGGGCCGGGGCCCCGAGGTGCTGGAGGGCCTTCTCGGCCGAGCGCAGGTTGCCGATGCCGTAGTCGAGGACGGCGATCACGGCCGCGGCGCAGTCATCACAGCGGTCATCACAACGGTCATCACAGCGTGCCCTTGGTGGAGGGCACGCCGGCCCCCTCCACCCGCACCGCGTCCCGGAGCGAGCGGGCCACACCCTTGAAGCAGGCTTCGAGCACGTGGTGGCCGTTGCGGCCGGCGAGGGTCTTGATGTGGAGCGTGATCCCGGCCGAGGTGGCGAAGGCCCGCCAGAACTCCTCGGCCAGCTGGGGGTCGAAGGTGCCGATGCGCTCGGGCGCCGTCTCGACCTCGTAGACCAGGTAGGGCCGGCCCGACAGATCGAGGGCCACCTGCACCAGGGCCTCGTCGAGGGGGTAGAGCCCGGAGGCGAAGCGCCGCACCCCGGCCTTGTCGCCCAGCGCCTCGGCCAGCACGGCCCCGAGCACGATCCCGGTGTCCTCCACCGTGTGGTGGGCGTCGACGTCGAGGTCGCCCTTGGCGGCCAGGGCGAGGTCGAAGCCGCCGTGGCGGCCGAGCTGTTCCAGCATGTGGTCGAAGAAGGGCAGCCCGGTGGTGACCTCGACCCGGCCCGACCCGTCGAGGTCGAGGCGGACCTCGATGTCGGTCTCCTTGGTGGCCCGGTGGCGCGTGGCGGTTCGTGCCGTCATCAGGCCAGCACCTCCTTCAGGGCGGTGAGGAACGCTTCGTTCTCCTCCGGGCGACCGACGGTCACCCGCAGGCAGTCGTCCAGCCGGGGCCAGCGGGAGAAGTCCCGCACCAGCACATCCTTGTCCAACAGCCCCTGCCAGACGCGGTGGCCGTCGGCGATGCGGAACAGGACGAAGTTGGCCCCGGAGGGGAAGGCCTCGATGCCGTCCATGGCGCTGAGGGCGGCGGTGAGGCGCTCCCGCTCGGCCACGATCGCCTCCACCCGGGCCCGCATCTCGTCCACGAAGTCGAGGGCCACCGTGCCCGCCACCTGGGTGGGCACCGACAGGTGGTAGGGGAGGACCACCTTCTCCAGGTCCGCCACCAGCCCGGGCGCGGCCACGCAGAAGCCGAGGCGGAAGGCGGCCATCGACCACACCTTGGAGTAGGTGCGCACCACCACCAGGGGAACGCCGTCGGCCACGAGCTCCAGCGCGCTCCAGGGGGCGAAGTCGACGTAGGCCTCGTCCACCACCACCAGGCCCGGCGCCGCGGCCAGGAGCGCCTCCACCGTGGCCCGGGGCTCGACCGTGCCCGTCGGGTTGTTGGGGGTGGTGAGGAAGACCACGTCGGGCGCCTCGGCGGCCACGAAGGCGGCGGCCCCGGCGGCATCGAGGGCGAAGTCGGGCCCCCGTTCCCCGGTGACGACCCCGGTCCCGGTGATGTTGGCGATGTGGGCGTGGAGGACGTAGGACGGCTCGAAGACCGCCGCCCGCCGGCCCGGGCCGCCGAAGCCCAACAGGATGGTCTGGAGCACCTCGTTGGAGCCGTTGGCACAGAAGATCCGCTCGGCCGGCTGGCCCAGGAAGCCGCCGAGCGCACCCCGCAGCGCCGCCGCCCCCCGATCGGGGTAGCGGTTGAAGGCGGCGGCGGCCACCGCGGCCCGGAACGCCTCCACGAACCCGTCGGGGGGCGGGTAGGGGCTCTCGTTGGTGTTGAGGCGGACGGAGACGTCGACCTGGGGCGAGTGGTAGCCCCTCAGCTCGGAGAGGTCGTCGCGCAGGCGGGGCCGGCCGGTCACGTGCGGGCTCCCCGCATGCGCACCGAGAGGGCGTGGGCCTCGAGGCCCTCGACTTCGGCGAAGGCGGCGACGTAGGGCGCCACCCGGGCCAGGGCGGTCTCGTCGAGGCCGACCACGTGGACGTGCTTCATGAAGTTGCCCACCCGCAGGGCGGAGGAGAAACGGGCGGTGCGGGCCGTGGGCAGCACGTGGTTCACCCCGGCCACGTAGTCCCCCACCGGGGCGGGGGCGAAGTGGCCGCAGAACACGGCACCGGCGTGGCGCACCAGGGGGACGAGGGCGACCGGGTCGGTGTTCATGAGCTGGAGGTGCTCGGGGGCGACCACGTTGGACACGGCCATGGCCTGCTCGGGCCCGTCCACCAGCACCACCTGCCCGCCGGTGGCCAGGGTGGCTTCGATGTCCCCCCGGCGAGCGGAGGTGGAGAGCAGGCGCTCGATCGCCTCTTCCACCGCCCCGGCCAGCTGCTCGGACCAGGTCACGAGGAGGGCGGCGCCGTGCGGACCGTGCTCGGCCTGGGCCATGAGGTCGATGGCCACGTAGTCGGGCGGGGCCGACTCGTCGGCCACCACCACCAGCTCCGAGGGCCCGGCGGTCGACTCGATGCCGACGACGCCGGCCACCTCCCGCTTGGCCAGGGTGACGTAGACGTTGCCCGGGCCGACGATGACATCGACGGGGGCGATCGAGGCGGTGCCGTAGGCCATCGCGGCGATGGCCTGGGCCCCGCCCACCCGGTAGACCTCCTCGAGGCCGCAGAGGGCGGCGGCGGCCAGGGTGGCGGCGGGCACGGCGCCGTCGGGGCCGGGCGGCACGCACAGGGCGATCTCGCCCACCCCCGCCACCTGGGCGGGGATGGCGGTCATGAGCACCGTCGAGGGGTACACGGCCCGGCCGCCGGGGACGTAGCAGCCGGCCCGGTCCACCGGGCGGTACATGGTGCGGATGACGATGCCCTCCCGCTCGTGGCGCGTCTCGGGCTCCAGCTGGGTCCGGTGGTAGGCGGTGATCTGCGCCGTGGCGAACTCCAGGGCCTCGCGGAAGGCCGGGTCCAGGCCGGCCAGGGCGGCGGACAGCTCGCCCTCGCCCACCCGCAGCTCGTCGATCTCGACCCCGTCGAAGCGGGCCGTGAGCTCGCGCAGCGCCTCGTCGCCCCGCTGGCGGACGGCGGCGATGATGTCCCGGACGGCCGCCAGCGGCTCGTCGCCGCCCGGTTCGGGACGGGCGAGGACGGAGGCGAGGTCGCCGGTGAAGCCGCGCAGGTCGAGACGGGAGAGCATGGGAACCCCCAATGCTACCGACCTGACCTCGAGATTCGCCCCTCGATTGCCGGGGCCCACCGACGGGGTACAGGCTGTGCGCCATGAGCCGAGACTCCGACCTGGCCGAGCTGTCCAGCCTGCGCTCCCAGCTCGACGAGCTGGCCCGGCGGGTGGAGACGGTGGCCCTCCGCTACGACGAGACGCCGGACTCGGCCGTGGCCGTCGAGCTGTTCGAAGCCGAGCGCGCCCTCCGCAGCGCCGGCCGGGTCATCGAACGGGCGCTGGGGACCCTGGGCGAGCTGGCCAGCCCATAGGCCGGCTCCGGCTGGAGACGTGAGGAAGGCGGCGCCGTAGCGCCGCCTTCCCTCCGCCACCCGGGTCGGCGGTCCCCGGCGGCGGTACGAGGCGGCCGCTGGGTACTTCCCGCCCCGTGTCCGCGTCAACGCCGGACGGGACGAAAACGTTCCCAACCCCTGGTGGAGCCGGCGCCTGGAACCAAGGCTTCCCGCAGAGCGACAATTGCAGCGATGCTCTCCCGGGCTCGCGCCCACACCGAGTTGGAGTTCAACGTCTCCGGCATGACGTGCGGGTCGTGCGCGGCCCGGGTCCAGAAGGTGCTCGGCCGCCAGACGGGAGTCGAGCGGGCCGACGTCAACTTCGCCACGGAACGGGCCACCGTCGTGTTCGACCCGGCCGCCGTCGACCTGGACCGCCTGGTGGCCACCGTCGGCAAGCTGGGATACGGCCTGGCCGTGGCGGAGAGCATCGGCGGACGAGCCGGCCGGACGCCGGAGACCGAGGCGGTGCTCCAGCGGATGTGGCTGCGGCGGATCGTGGTCGCCTGGCCCCTGGGTCTGGCCGTCCTGTGGCTCTCGCTGGCCCACATGATGGACCCGTGGGCCCGGTGGACCGCTCTCGCCCTCACGGTGCCCGTGCAGTTCTGGGCCGGATGGCCCTTCCTGCACCAGGCCGCCGTCCGGGCCCGGAGCTTCACCGCCAACATGGACACGCTCATCTCCATGGGCACGCTGGCGGCTTTCACCTACTCGGCCGTGCAGATCGTCGCCGGCTCCCGCCACTCCGATCACTACCTGGATTCGAGCGCGCTGATCATCGCCTTCCTGCTGCTCGGGCGGTACTTCGAGGCCCGGGCCAAGGGTCGCGCCTCCCGGGCCATCAAGGCGCTCCTCGAGCTCGGCGCCAAGGAGGCCCGGCTGCTCACCGAGGACGGCGACGAGGTCATGGTGCCGGTCGGGGACGTGGTGGTCGGGCACCGGCTCCGGGTCAGGCCGGGGGAGAAGATCCCGGTCGACGGCGAGATCGAAGCGGGCGCCTCGGCGGTGGACGAGTCGATGCTGACCGGCGAGTCCCTGCCGGTCGACAAGCAACCCGGCGACCGGGTGACGGGGGCCTCCCTCAACACCGAGGGCGTGCTCACCGTGCGGGCCACCGCGGTGGGCGCGGACACGGCGCTGGCCCGGATCGTCCGCCTGGTCGAGGAGGCCCAGGGCTCGAAGGCTCCCGTCCAGCGCCTGGCGGACCGCATCTCGGGGGTGTTCGTGCCGGCGGTGGTGGTCATCGCCCTGGCCACGGCGACCGGCTGGTGGCTCGTGGCCGGTGATCCCGCGGCCGGGCTGGAGGCGGCGGTCGCCGTCCTCATCATCGCCTGCCCCTGCGCCCTGGGCCTGGCCACTCCCACCGCCATCATGGTCGGCACCGGCCGGGGCGCGGCCCTGGGGATCCTGATCAAGGGCGGCGAGGTCCTCGAGCGGTCCACCCGCGTCGACACCGTCGTCTTCGACAAGACCGGCACCCTCACCAAGGGGCTGATGGCGCTCACCGACCTGATCCCCGGCGACGGGGTGGACGGCGACGACCTGCTGCGGCGGGTGGCGGCGGCGGAGGACGCCTCGGAGCACCCGGCGGGTCGGGCGGTGGTCGACTTCGTGCGCGACGCGGGGCTCCCGTTGGCCCCGGCCCAGGACTTCCGGGCCGTGCCCGGGCACGGGGTGCGGGCGGTGGTGGACGGCGTGATGATCTCCGTCGGGCGCCGCCGGTTCATGACCCAGTCGGAGCTCGCCGTCCCGGCGACGCTGGAGTTGAGTGCCCGGCGTCTCGAGACCGAGGGCAAGACGGCCATCTTCTGCGGGTGGGACGGCCAGGCCCAGGGCGTGCTGGCGGTGGCAGACACCCTGAAGGACGAGGCGCCGGAGGCCGTCGCCCGCCTGGCCGCGATGGGCATCGACGTCGTGATGATCACCGGCGACAACCGGGCCACGGCGGAGGCCATCGCCGCCCAGGTCGGCATCAGGGAGGTGCTGGCCGAGGTGCTGCCGGAGGAGAAGGTGTCCGAGGTCAGGCGCCTCCAGCAGGACGGGCGCGTGGTGGCCATGGTCGGCGACGGGGTGAACGACGCTCCCGCCCTGGTCCAGGCCGACCTCGGCATCGCCATCGGGACGGGCACCGACGTGGCCATCGAGAGCTCCGACATCACGCTGCTGTCGGGGGACCTGGAGGCCGTCGCCGACGCCATCCGACTGTCCCGGCGGACGTTCAGGACCATCCTGCAGAACCTCGGGTGGGCGTTCGGCTACAACGTCGCCGCCATCCCCCTGGCCGTGGCCGGGCTGCTCAACCCGGTCATCGCCGGAGCCGCGATGGCGTTCTCATCGGTTTCGGTGGTGACCAACAGCCTGCGTCTGGCCCGGTTTCGGGACTGACCCGGCTCCGGGACCGCCCGGCGCCGGCGGTCGGGGCTCTACGACGCGACCGGCTTCAGCGGCGAGCCGCACTGGCACATGTAGGTGCCCGAGCCGCCCTCGCAGTGGCATTCCTCCTGGATCTCGACCCGGCAGCCGCAGCCCTCGTGCCCGCAGGTGAGCACCGTGCCCTTGGCGACAGTCGTTGCAGTCATGGCCCCGCTCCTTCTGGCGAATGGGTCGGTGAACCTCTTGCCCAGGAGCGACGAGTCCCGAAACCCTCCGCCGCCGCGGTCAGGCCGGAACCCGGGCCGACGGGCACAGGTCCACCAGGAGGCAGTCCTCGCAGCGGGGCTTGCGGGCCACGCACACCCGGCGGCCGTGGAGGATGAGGCGCAGCGAGAAGCCACCCCAGTCCCTGGGGGGCAGCATCCCGGTGATCTCCCGCTCCACCTTGACCGGGTCCTCCGAGACGGTGAGCCCGAGGCGGCGGGTGAGGCGCCCCACGTGGGTGTCGACGGGGAGCCCGGGCAGGCCGAAGGCCACCGAGCGGATGACGTTGCCGGTCTTGCGCCCCACCCCGGGCAGGGTGACGAGGTCCTCCAGCTTCTTGGGCACCTCCCCACCGAAGCGTTCCTCGAGGGCCTGGGCCAGCCCGATGATGCTCTTCGTCTTGTTGCGGAAGAAGCCGGTGGGCATGATCACCGACTCCACCTCGCCCGGGTCGGCCTTGGCCAGGTCGGCGGGAGCGGGCCAGCGCCGGAACAGCCCGGGGGTGACCAGGTTCACCCGCTCGTCGGTGGTCTGGGCCGACAGCACGGTGGCCACCGCCAGCTCGTAGGGGTTGCGGTGCACCAGGGCGCACTCGGCCGGGTACTCGCCCTCCAGCCGCCGGGCCACCTCCCTGGCCCGTCCCTTGATCGTCCGCGGCTTCCCCACGGAGCCGAGGCTACCGGCCTGAACTTTCGAGGTGATGGCGATCGGCGTGGTCATGCCATGCGGATCGCCATCACCTGGCGGCTAGCTGGGCTTGGCGATCAGCGTGCGGATCGGTCCGCCGCTCTTGTCCTCCTCGGGAGCCGGGGTGGTCCAGGTCACGAGGGCCCAGTCCTTCCCGGCGGCCACGTCGGGAGCCGTGCCCGGCCACGAGGCCGAGAACGACGCCGCCCGCCGGTCGGGGTCGATGCGCACCAGGCGGACCTGGTCCTCCGTCGTCCGCCGGTCCTCGAAGACGACCCAGGCCTGGCCCTTCTGGTCCAGGGACAGCTTCACGTCGCCATAGGGGATCCACTTGTCCCCCATGAGCTCGAGGGGCGGCGAGAACGTCTTCCCGCTGTCTTCGGACATGGCGTAGTACACGCCGGGGTGGGACTCGGCCCCGGTGTACCAGGCGGTGTGGAGCCGGCCCTTGGAGTCCACCGCCAGGCCGTTGTGGACGTCGGGGCAGCCGCTGATCTTGAACTTGTCGTCGTTGACCTTGACCGGCTCGCCCCAGGTGGCGCCCTCGTCGGTGGAGGCGGACACGAACACGTCGCGCACCGAGTCGTAGGAGCCCTTCAGCTCCTTCCAGTCGGAGCGGGTGGAGGCGAAGAGGGGCCCGCTCGTCCCCTGGGCCGACTTGGTCGAGCAGCAGCCGCAGGTCGGCTTGGCCACCAGGGTGCTCTTGGACCAGGTCTTCCCGCCGTCGGTGGAGCGGGTGAGGCGCATCTGGGTGGCGGGCAGGACGGCGTCGTGATCGTGGGGGTCGGGCTCGGGCTGGCCGGCCAGTTGGGCGGCGATGTTCTCCCGCTCGTCCAGGAAGGTCAGGTACAGGTCCCCGTCGGGAGCGGCGAACAGGGTGGCCATCTCCATGGTGGTGGCCGCCCCCTCGACCGCCTCGCCCGCGATCTCGGACGACTTGGAGAAGGTCTTGCCCCCGTCGTCGGAGCGAACGACCCGCAGCGAGCTGCGCCCGTAGTTCTCGAAGTACTCGGTGGCGTCGGAGGCTTCGTTGTGGAGGTACTGCAGGTACACCTCGCCCCCCGGCCCGACCACAACCTGCGTAGGGCTGATGGTGTAGGTCCGTACGTGGTCCTCGGGGGCGCTCGCCACCACCGGAGCCGAGAAGGTCTTCCCCCCGTCGTCGGACCGGACCACCACCGCCCGCACCTCCTGGTCATGGCCGGCAACCGGCTGGGGCACCCCGGGGATCGTCTCCGCCCAGGCCAGGTAGACCGCCCCCGACTTCGGGTCGTAGGCGGTGGTGGGGTTCATCCCCCCCTCGGGCACCACGTCCAGGAGCGGGGAGAGGGTGAGCTCGGCCAGCTCCTCGGGGGCGGCGATCTCCCCGCCGGCCACCACCTTCTGGTCGGTGGCCTTCTCGCCCGCCGCCTGCTCGGACGTCCCGCCACTGCAGGCCCCGGCCACCACGGCCACCAGCGTGAACACGGCCCAGCGCATCCCTCGACGCACGGTCTCCCCCTTCTCCCCCGCCGGCTCCGGACCAGGGCCATGAAGAGCCCCGCCGGCCGTCGGCGTTCCCGGGGGGAACGTCGCCCGAGAGGACCGGAAAGTTCCCCGCTTTCCCTTTCGCCCGGCGCGCTACGGGGCCGTGTCGCTGACCAGGACGAGGCCCTGCATCCCCGGGAACTCCGGGTGCTGGTTGCAGCGGTAGGTGAAGTGGCCCGGCGTCGGGAAGGTGAGCTGGGCCGTGTCGCCCGGGCTCTTCAGGTAGGAGGAGAACTCGATGGAGTCGAAGGCGACGTCGTGGGAGACGGCGTCGAGGTTGGTCCAGAACACCGTGTCGCCGGTGCGGACCGAGAACGGCTGGCCGGGCGTGTTGAGGCTGGCCGAGCCGGCCACGAACGTGTAGCCCACGATGGCGTCGTGGACGTGACGCCCGCCCTCCTCGGCCGCGGGAGGGGCGGCCGCCGCCGGCCCGAGGGCGAGAGCCAGGGCGAGGAGGACGGGCGCCACGATCATCCCGTCACCCCTACTCGAGGAAGGCGACGGGGTGCAGGCCCGCCGACGACGAATACCGGAGCACCTCGGTGGAGGGGGCCCGGCCGAAGAAGCGGTCGAGGATGGTGGCGTACACCTCCCGGAACTCGACCGTGCGGATCATGTTGCCGTTCTTGTCGAGGTTGGCCTCGTCCAGGGAGGGGTGCTGCCCGTGGAGGCCGCCGGCCACCCCGTGGCCCACCACCACCATGGGGGCGGCGGTGCCGTGGTCGGTGCCGGCGCTGCCGTCCTCGGCCACCCGCCGGCCGAACTCCGAGAAGGTCATGAGCAGGTAGTCGGACGGGTTGGGCTTGGCCGCCGCCTCGGTGGCGAAGCGGTCGATGGCGGCGTCGACCTGGGCCAGCAGCTTGGGATGGGTCTGCTCCGTGGCGGCGTGGTCGTCGAAGCTGCCGATGGTGAGGAAGGCGATCTCCACCCCCAGGTCGGACGACAGCAGCGTCATGGCCATGCTCATCTGCTCGGCCAGGTTGGCCGGAGGCTTCGACTCCGGTCCGGCCAGCCCGTTGATGGCCCGCACGGCGGCGACCGTCCGGCGCTGGGAGGTGAGCAGCGCCTTGGCCGGGATGCTCTCCATGGGAGCGTCGGCGCAGCGCAGGAACGTCTCGTGGAGGCGGTAGGGCTCGGAGGCGGTGTCGGCGTCGGAACCGTCGTAGAAGGTGAACCCGCCGAAGGAGGGTACGGCCACCCCGGCCTCCTCGGCGCCGATGAGGGCGGTGGGCAGGTCGCGGCCGATGGCCACGGCCCGCACCACCGACCCGCCCGCCGGCGACGTGTCCATCCACCGTCCCAGCCAGCCGGTGGACACCTCGTGGGTCGGGCTGCCCGACTGCCAGATGTCCATGGAGCCGAAGTGGGACAGGTCGGGCTCGTCGTAGCTCACGCCCTGGACGATGGCCACCCGGCCCGCCCCGTAGAGGCCGTGGAGCTTGGCCAGGGCGGGGTTGAGGCCCACCAGGGTCGAGTCGGGGAGCTTGAGGACCTCGGGCTCGGGATAGGCGATGGTCTTGCGGGCGTCGTAGTAGGCCGGCATGCCGTAGGGGATGACGGTGTTGAGCCCGTCGTTGCCGCCGGCCAGGAGGATCACCACCAGCTTGCGCCCGCCGGCGGCCCCTTCGGCCCAGGCCGGGCCCAGGCGCATCCACATGGGGCTGGTGCCGTAGGCGGCCAGGCTGCCGCCGGTGAGCTGGAGGAAGCGTCGCCGAGTGAGCATCGCCCTCACCTCAGGTTGTAGTCGGGAGAGGCCAGCAGGAGCGTGAGCACGCCTCGGGCCCGGGTGGGTGGGTCGGCCCCGGCGGCGGCGGATTCGTCCAGGTAGCGGCCCAGGGCGGCGTGGGTGGACGGGACCAGCTCGAGGAGCCCGAGGCGGGCCATCCACGGGCCGGCGGTCTCCCGGGGCTCGCCTCCGGCCATGGCCAGCACCGCGGCGACCCCGTCGTCGGTGACGACCTTGGCGATGCGGGCCGAGAAGTTATACCGGGACAGGGTGGTGGCGGTGTTGGCCCACGTGGCCCCGCCCTTCCAGCCGGCCACGTTGGGCGGGTTGTAGAGCTCCTGGCCCATGTAGGCACAGAAGGCGGCCATCTCGTCGAGCTCCCGGAACCGGCCCTGGGTCATGGGGGTGGCGATCAGGTCCAGGGCCCGCATGGCGCCGGCCACGAACTCGGCCGGCGACTTGATGGTGTCGCCGGGGCCGTCGGTGAACTCGGGGCGCAGCAGCAGGGCCCGCACCATCGGCTTGATCTCGAAGTCGCTGCCGGCGAAGGCCAGGGCCATCGCCTCCACCACTTCGGGCTCGGGGTCGGGGCGGTAGAGGAAGCCGGCCAGGCGCCGGGCCACGTAGTGGGCGGCGACGGCGCCCTGGGGATGGCGGTCGAGGACGATGTCGGCCACGTCGAGGGGCCCGAAGGCCCCCACGTTGCCGAGGATGACCTTCTCGCCGGCGTCGTGCAGCTCGGGCCGGAAGGTGACCGCCCCCTGGCCGTCGACGGTGTAGCCGGTGAAGGCCCGGGCCGCCTGACCCACGTCCTCCTGGGTGTAGCGGTCCTTCCCCAGGGTGAACAGCTCCATGAACTCGCGGCCGTAGTTCTCGTTGGGGGCGGCGAGCTGGTTGGTGTTGCCGTCGAGCCAGTAGAGCATCGCCGGGTCGGTGGTGATGGCCTTGGCCAGGGCCCGGAAGTTGCCGCCGGCATGGTCGCGCAGCAGCCGGTTCTGGGTCACCATCAGCCGGGGCCGGCGCACCTTGGAGAAGGCGGTGGCGAAGTGGCCGTGCCAGTGGAGGGTGAGCTTCTCCTCCAGGGGATACTGCGTCCCGGCCATGCGGGACAGCCACATCCGGGCCAGGGGTGTGATGTCGTAGCCGTCGATCTCGTTGGCCGGCTGCGAACCTTCCTGGGCCACCCTGACCGCCTCGTCGGGCCGGCCCGAGGCGCGGGGGAACGACAGGAGGTGGTCGACGGTGGCCAGGTAGCCCTTGGCCGCCCACTGGTCGATGACCTCGACCGAGTCGCCGAATCCGGCCCGGTGGAGCAGGCGGGCCACCCGCCGGCGTTCGGGTTCGGGGACGGCGGGAGCGGCCTGGGCGCCCGCGACGGGCCTGGTGATGACCGGCAGCTGGGCCATGTCACTCCTTCACCTTCGTTGCCAGAGGATTGCTATCGGGAGAACGGTGCCGGCCGGTGCTTTCTCGCGTCAGGAGCCCTCGTCGAGCCCGCTCCAGGTCTCGTGGCCCTCCCGCCGGCCCTGGGACCAGGCCCGCTCGGCCCGCTCCTGGGAGGCGTCCCACACCCGCCGGCCCGGCCGGTCGGAGGGTTCGGGACGGGATCCGTCGACCGACCCGTCGACGGGCCGGACACCGGTGCGGGGTGCTTCGGGGGTCCAGGGGAGGGAGATCCCGGTGAAAGCGGCCTCCACGTCCACCAGGGACAGCAACCTCCCCGCCAGGTTGGGCTGCGCCGGCGGCGGCGACACCGGAGCCTCGGGCACGGCGGCGGACGGTGGGGTGGGGGCGGACGGAGGCGCCGGCG
>JBOGFE010000284.1:0-4773 GCA_050741935.1 Acidimicrobiia bacterium
ATCGAGGAGATCGCCTTGCCGCTCAGCCAGTCCCAGAGTCATCGGCCCCACCCGCTCAAGAGTTACACCGATGTCATTCTGACTCATCGCCGACCCTCACGCCCGCAAAAGACACCAGTCACCTAGGGGCCGAGCCTCACCCGGCCCGCCACCGGCCCGCCCAGGCGCCCGTTCTCCAGCCACTCCCCCATCCCGGGGTCGAGCGTCCCCGCCACCCGCTCGTACAGGTCGAGGTCGCCGGGTTCGAGCACGTCCCGCCAGCGCTGGTTGGTGCCCTTGTAGATGAAGGTGGTCGCACCACCGGAGAACCGCTCCATGTCGCCGAGCAGAGCGGATGCCCCCCGCTTCATCGCCTCGAAGCCGGCCCCCTCCACCAGGTCGGGCCAGCGGGCGGCGGGGACGTCCACGCCTACGAAGTCCGCCACCCGGCGCATCTCGCCGGCCAGGTCGGCCAGCAGGTCGTTGTAGTGGACGAGAAGCACGTTGGGCAGGTGGCGGAACCTCCAGAAGGACGCCACCTGGTAGTGGTGCGACCAGAAGGGCCACCCGTCGGACTCCCAGGCGAACGAGCCCCGGGTCATCCACCACAACCACAGCTGCCGCGGCTCCGCCGGGCATCGGGGCAGCGGACCACCGACGGGGTCCCCCTTGGCCAGGGTCTCGTACATGGCGTCGGTGTAGGACCGGTAGTGGTTCCACAACGACATGAAGACGTCGCGGGTGTCCCGCCCCACGCAGATGTAGCGCACCCCGGGGTCGTAGGGCAGGGCGTCGAGGGGCAGGTGGCTCTTGAGGAACCGCTGGTGCTCCTGGGCTTCGATCCGCTTGAGGGTGTCGTCGATCGGCTCCATGTACCGGCAGTCGATCCAGGGTGAGATACGGCTCAGCAGGCCGGGCAGGTCGCCGGCGCCGAGGACGAGCAGGCTCAGGATCCGTTGCATCCATGTCGTCCCCGCCTTGGCCGACGTCGAGACCACCACGTCGCCGGGCCGGAACGTCACGCCGTCCCACCGGGTGCTGTCGAGATGGTGGTGCCGGTAGATCCGGGTCTGCTCCGGGAACTCCTGCTCCATGCGCTCTGTCCTCCGATGGTTGCTTCCGGGTGGTCGGAGGGCCAGCATGCCGAACCGCTCTCTTCACCGTCCATCCTGGTGGCGCGCCGATGAGTTCCGCACGGCGCATCCGTCAGAGCCGGCGAAGAGCGGAACCGAGCCCATGACAGGAGGAGCGATGCCCCAGATCACCCCCAACCTCTGGTTCGACACCGACGGCCTGGAAGCCGCCGAGTTCTACGTGTCGGTCTTCCCCAACTCCAAGGTCACCAACGTGACCCACTACAACGAGGCCGGGCCGCGCCCCGCCGGCACGATCATGACGGTCGAGTTCGTGCTCGACGGCCAGCCGTACGTCGCCATCAACGGCGGCCCGGAGTTCAACTTCTCCGAGGCGGTCTCCTTCCAGATCACCTGCGAGGACCAGGACGAGATCGACTACTACTGGGACAAGCTGACCGAGGGCGGCGAGGAAGGCCCCTGCGGTTGGCTCAAGGACCGCTACGGCCTGTCGTGGCAGGTCGTCCCCGCCGGCTGGGAAGAGGCCCTCAGCGACTCCGACCCGGGCCGGGCCAAGCGGGCCATGGAAGCCATGTTCACCATGAAGAAGCTCGACATCGCCGCCCTGCGCGCCGCCGCCGACCAGGCCTAGCGTCACGGCCATGAGCGCGCTGGACAAACGGTTCAAGGCCAAGCTGGAGAAGAGCCCGAACAAGGGGGGCTGGACCTACGTGGTCATGGCCGGCTCGGCCGAGTTCTTCGGCACCCGGGGACTGGTGAAGGTCAGCGGGACGGTCGACGGCCATCCGTTCCGCAGCTCGTTCATGGCGCTCGGCGACGGCCGGCACAAGCTCCCCATCAAGGCCGAGGTCCGCAAGGCCATCGCCAAGGAGGCCGGCCAGACCGTGACCATCCACCTCCAGGAGCGGATCGAGGGCTGAGGCTGGGCCGGAACCGGGGCCGGGTGCCCCTCGGCTACGCCGAATCCTGGTCGTGGTCCGGGTGCCCGCCGTCCCCGTGCCGGTGGGTTCCCGTGGCGCAGTGCCAGACCTCGCAGATGAGGCCGGCGTCGTCGAACTCGATCTTGTCGGCGCAGGCGTGGGGACCTTCGACGCCTCCGGAGGTGAAGTCGAGCGTGACGGCGGCCTGCTCATGGCTGTACACGCCGAAGAGCTCGGCCTCGGTGCCGCCTCCCCGCAGCTGGAGCAGATAGGCGACGACGGCCTCCTTGCCTTCGATCGTGTCGTCACTGTCCATCAAATGCCAGACCACATGGTCGGACAGCAACTCCGCCAGCGTGGCGTCGTCGCCGTCGTTGAAGGCGGCGTACCCCTTGAGGATCCGGTTCTTCTGGGCCAGCTGCTGGTTGGAGAGCACGGCCATGTCTGCCCCCTTCGATCGCGCCCCCTGACACTACCCCGGGCATCCCGCCCGCCACCCGTGACGCTGCCTACCATCCCGCCATGATCAAGATCTCCGCTGCGCTGGCCGTACTGGCGCTCGCCAGCCCGGCCGTTCCGAGCCTTCCCGGTGGCGCCACCGGCGACGGTGGCTACGAGTTCGCCGTCATCGCCGACACCAGCTACCGGCCGCCGCAGGAGGAGGAGTTCATGCGCCTCCGGAAGGAGATGAACGAGGAGGACCTGGCGTTCACCCTCCACCTCGGCGACGTGATCGGCCGGGGCCCGTGCTCCGACGAGCGCCTCATCGCCGTGCGGGACAGCTTCGACGAGTTCGAGGACCCCCTCGTCTACACGCCGGGGGACAACGAGTGGACCGACTGCCACCGCACCCAGGAGGACCCGCTGGAGCGCCTGACGGCGCTGCGGCGCATCTTCTTCGCCGACGACCGGTCCCAGGGTGAGCGCAAGCTCACGGTGACCCGCCAGGCCGGCTATCCCGAGAACGCCCGCTGGGCGCTCGGGCCGGTCACCTTCGCCACCATCCACGTCGTGGGCAGCCAGGACGGTTTCGGGCGGGCCCCCGACGGCGACGGCGAGCAGCAGGCCCGGCGCCAGGCCGTCGTCGGCTGGATGGACGAAACGGTGCGGGCCGCGGCCGACGCCGGTCACCACGGCGTCGTCCTGGCCATGCAGGCCGACCCTGGCTTCGAGTTCCCCGGAAGCCCGCTCCGCCAGGTGTACGACGACCTCATCGCCGCCTTCGAACAGCAGGCCCGGGCGTTCCCCGGCCAGGTGGTGCTCATCCACGGCGATACCCACTACTTCCGGGTCGACAAGCCCTTCATCGGTCCCGCCGACGGCGCACCCCGGCTCGACAACTTCACCCGGGTGGAGAGCTTCGGTGACCCCGACACCCACTGGCTGCGCATCCGGGTCGAGCCCGACCGGCCCGAGCTGTTCGACGTGCGCTGGGAGATCGTGGAGTCCAACCGGGCCCGTTGACCTCGAGCATCTGGGAATGGATCGCCTCGGAAACCGAGACAAATCCTTCCCGAATCGGAATACGCTCGCCGGCGATGACCGCCATCGAGGTGCTCGAGTTCACCGACCCGGGCTGCTCGTGGGCGTGGGGGTCCGAACCCAAGCTGCGCCGGTTGCGGTGGCGCTTCGGCGACCGGCTGGCCTGGCGGCGCGTCCTGGGTGGGCTCGTCGGGGACATGGAGCGCTACCGGGAGCAGCAGCCGGCGGCCGCCAGCCCAGGGACCCTGGCCGACTACTGGCGGGAGGTGTACTCCCACACGCAGATGAGCTACCCCCCGGGCCTGCAGCGGGTCACGAGGTCGACCGAACCGGCGGGGAAGGCGGTGAAGGCGGCCGGGCTCCAGTCCGACGAGGTGGCCGGGCGGGTGCTGCGCCGCCTGCGGGAGCAGACCTTCATCTTCGGCGAACCGCCGGACACGCCCGACCGGATCCTGGCCACCGTCGGCGGGGTCGAGGGCCTCGATCCCGACCAGCTCGGGCGGGACCTCGGCTCGGTCCAGGTCGAGAAGCTGTTCCGCGAGGACTGGAACGAGGCCCGACAGCCCAACGACTACGTCATGCACCTGGAGGGGGACCGCCCCGGCATCGGCCGCGCCTGCCACTCCGAAGGGCACTGGCGTTACGTCTTCCCCACGCTCGTCTTCCGCGGCCCCGGCGGGGAGGCCACGGTGGCGGGCTGGGAGCCGTACGACGCCTATGAAGCGGGCCTCGAATCGGCGGGCCCGGGATCGACCGCCGCCCCCCGACCCGACCCTTCGCCGGCCGAGGTGTTCGCCACCTGGCCGACCGCCTGCGACACGGAGCTCGACTTCCTCTGCGGCCGGCCCGCCTCCCCACCGCCGGAGACCGTCGCCTTCGACTGGGGCGAGGGCACCTTCTACCTCACCCCCCCGGAAGCGCGGGCCCGCGGCCTCGCCCCGGATCCCGACCCGGCGGGGCAAGCCTGATCCCGCGCCCGAGATGAGCCGGCGAGCGGGATGGTTGCTGGCCATCGGGCTCCTGGTCTCCGGGGCCAATGGCCTGAACGATCTCGACTCCGCCGTCGACGCCGCCGCGGCCGCCGTCATCGCCGCGTTCGTCGCCGCCTGCTGGGCCGGGACCATCGACCTGCTCCGGGCCGGCCCCCGGCGGCCCGAGCCGGCGACCGGCGAGGCCGCCCCTTGAGGGGGCCTCAGGCGACCTCGGCCGAATCCGGATCGTCCCAGCCCGACGGCAGCAGGGGCGTGACCGGCGCCGTGTCGTCGTCGGCGAACTGGGTCCGGTACAGCTCGGCGTAG
>JBOGFE010000285.1:0-4161 GCA_050741935.1 Acidimicrobiia bacterium
ATTCTAGGAAGCGCCAGGACCGGCGGCATCCAAGGCGGGCATCCCCCGCATCGCAGTAGGGTTTTCCCGCGACGGGCCCGGGGCCCAATGGAGGCCGGAGAAAGGGGAAGGACCCAGATGAGGTTCAGCTTCGTAACCCTGCCCGACTACCCACTGCAGGAATCGATCGAGCAGATCAAGCGCGCCGACGAGCTCGGCTTCTACGGCGCCTACGCGGCGGACGAGACCTGGCACAAGGACCTGTACGTCCTCTTCGCCGCCGCCGCCGACAAGACGAGTCAGATCCGCTTCGGGCCGAGCCTCGCGCCGATGGCGCTTCGTGAGCCGACCCACGTGGCCCAGGCGGTCGCCACCCTCGACGAGCTCACGAACGGGCGAGCGGAGTGCGTCATCTCGATTGGCAACTTCAGCATGCTCCAGCAGTACGTCCTGGACTGGCAGGCGATCAAGCCGCTGTCGCGCGTCAAAGAGGCCCATCACGTCATCCGCACCTTCCTCGACGAGGGGGCGATCACCTTCGAGGGCGAGTTCTACAAGTACGTCGGGTTGTTCACCTTCGCCCGTCCCGTCCAGGAGCACCTGCCCGTCCTGATCGGCGCCCTGCGGGGACCGAAGTCGTTCGAGGCGGCGGGCGAGCTGTCGGACGGCACCCATGCCTTCGCCCAGTACTCGGCCGAAGCCTGTGAGTACATGGTCCAGCACATGAAGATCGGGGCCGAACGGGCCGGAAAGGACTGGCGGCAGCTGGACATCGCCGTGTGGGAGGTCTTCGCCGTCAGCGACAACTCCGAGAACGCCAAGCTCGCCGCCCAGACCATCGGGGCCTTCTACATCCCGGCCATGGCCGTCGAGCAGCTCGAGCGCCACGGCATCTCGGAGAGCGACGTGAAGCCGATCATGGACGCCTTCGCCGCCGGCGACGTCCAGGGCGCCATCAACGCCATGACCCCCGACCTGGCCGAGAAGCTCTCGGTGGCCGGGACACCGGAGGAGATCGTCGAGAAGATCAAGCGCGACATCGAGCCCTCCGGCGTGAACCACATGGTGCTGTGCGTCACCGACTCGTTCCTGCTCAAGGCCTTCACCGGACGAGACGTCGACGTTCCCGACGTGAAAGGTCAGCTCCAGCTGGTCCACGACCAGGTGATGCCCGCCTTCGCCTAGATCCGCCTCACTCCACCCGTAGCACCACCGCCGCCCCGGTGTCGCCGGCGGCGCAGCCCGTGAACAGGCCGGTGCCGCCACCCCGCCGCCGGAGTACCTCGATGAGCTCGGCGATCCCCCGGGTCCCAGTCGGGGCCTGGGGGTGGCCGTAGACGAGGCTGGACCCGTAGGGGTTCATGGCGGCGGCGTCCACGCCCGTCTCCCGGGCGAACCAGATGTCGTTGACGGCGAAGGGGTTGTGGGTCTTGATGACGTCGACGCCGGCAAGGTCCACGCCGGCGTCGTTCAAGGCCTGGCGGGCGGCCGGTACCGGGGCCTTGGGCATACGACCCCGCTCCACCCTGGCGAAGCCGGTCCCGAGGATCCGGGCGATGCCCTCGCCGCCGGAGAGCTCCCGGGCCCGGTCCGCGGCGGCCACGACGACGCCGGCGGTCCCGTCGGCGGGATGCGTCTGGGTGCCGTAGCTGACCACGCCGTCGGGCATGACCGGGGCCAGCTTGGACAGGGCCTCGGCGGTGGTGTCGTGGACGCCCTCGTCGGCGGCCACCACCAGCGGGTCACCCCGCCGGCGCTCGATGCGGACGGGCACCATCCACGGGCGCTGGAACTCCCGGTCGTGCGCCAGGGCGTCGCGGTACTGCTGGTAGCGCACCAGGGTGAGCTCGTCGAGCTCGTCCTTGGTCATGCCCGCCTCGGCGGCGACGGCCTCGGCGGTGGCCACCATGGACGTGCCCCCCCACGGGTCGCGCTCGAAGGAGTCGAGGACCCAGCGCTCCACGTCGGGGGTCCCCCCCGGCCGGGTGGCGTTGGGGTGCACGAGCACAGGCCCGTTGCTGGTCCGGTCGGTGGACACGGCCAGCACCACGGCGTCGGGCTCGAGGGCGACGGTGGCCGCCGCCGCCTCCACCGTGGCCACCCCCGTGGCGCAGGCCTGGGAGAGCATGGCCCCGCTCACGCCGGTGGCGCCGAGGCGGGCGGCCAAGGTGGGCGCCCCGTAGAACGACTCCCGCTGGGGCACGGTCCAGCCCATGACCAGGCGGGTGATCACCGACGGGTCGGCGTCTCGGCGGGCCAGGGCCTCCTTGGTGACGCTCACGGCCATTTCGAGGCTGCTGACGTCGGCCAGGCTGCCCTGCCAGCGCACGAAGGGGGACGACCAGGCCAAGCCAAGGGGGATGCACGCGGTACCGAGCTTCATGTCGTCTCCCTACCCGGTTGGGGGCGGACATGGACGAGGGGCGTTTTGTAGGCGCCCTGGGGGAAGGTGCCGGGTGCCACCACCGTCACCGAGGCCCGCACCTGCAGACGGGCCCGCAGCTCGGCCTCGATGCGGGCGGCCACCTGGGGGTAGCGCTCCGCCGGCAGCCCCTCGGCCGCTTCCACCTCCACGGGAATGGGATCGTCGAAGCGGACCTGGTCGGCCCGCTCCTTCCACACTCGCAGGTAGGGCTCGACGGCGTCGCCGCCGCAGCTGAGAGCGACGTCGCGGATGGCGGAGGGGAACACGTTCATCCCCTTGTAGATCAGCATGTCGTCGGTGCGCCCCACACACCGGATGCGGGGTGACGTGCGCCCGCAGGCGCAGCGCCCGGCCCCGGTCACCGCCACGTGGTCGGAGGAGCGGTAGCGCAGGGCGGGGGTGGCCTCCCGGGCGAAGGTGGTGTAGACCGCCTCCCCGCCGGCACCCTCCTCCCAGGGGATCGGCTCCCCGCCGGCGGGATGGATCAGCTCGACGGCTACCGCCCGCTGGGCGCAGAAGTGCATGCCCGACTCGTCGTCGCACTCGGCCCACAGGGCGGGGAGCACGTCGGCCAGGCCCATCATCTCCCGCAGGTGGGTGAGCTCCCAGCCGGCCCGGATCTTCTCCCTGATCTCCGGCTGGCCGAAGCCGGGTTCGCCGCCGCCGAGCAGCTTGCGCACCCCGAGCGCCGCCGCCGGAGCACCGGTGAGCTCGGCGCAGTGGTCAGTGAGGTACGTCCCGAAGGACGCGGTCGAGAGCAGGGCGGTCACCTGCAGGCGCGGGATGGACGCCAGGATCCGGTCGGTGGGGAATCCGCCCAGCCAGGCCAAAGTGGCGCCCACGGCGCGGAACCCGTCGGCGTAGGGAAGGCCGCCGGCCACGCCGGGCAGGCCGACGAGATGGCCGACGACGTCGGCGGCCCGGATGCCACAGGTGAAGAACACTCCGGCGATGGCCTGGCGCCACAGCTCGAGGTCGGCGGCGGTCACCCCGTAGAACATGGGGTTGCCGGTGGTGCCCGACGAAGAGACCACCTGGACGATGGCGTCGAGGGGTACGCCCTGGTGGCGGCCCAGCGGCTCGCCGGGGGCCTGCTCCTCCTGGGAGCGGCGGATGTCCTCCTTGGTGGTGAAGGGGAAGTCGGCCAGGAATCGCAGCGACGCCGGGCTCCCGTGAGGGCGGGCGGCGGAGTCGAGGCGGTCCTTGTGGAAGGCGGAGCGGGCCCGGAGCCCGTCCACGAACTCGGCCACCCGCCCTGCCTGCCAGGCCTCGACCTCGGGCCAGGGCGCCGTCTCCAGCTCCTCGTCCCAGTACCGCCCGGCCATCAGCCGGCCTCCGCCCGCAGGCGGCCGCAGGCTTCGACGACGTCGGCGAAGGTCACGTGACCGGGGACGGCCCCGGCCGTCGTGACCACCGGCACGCCGGGCGGAAGTGCCGTCCACTCCTTCGGCTCGACGGGCAGGGCCAGGCCCCGCACCCGGCCCGCCGGCCCGCCCGCCGGCGTCTCCGGGGGGGCGCACACACCGGCGAAGACCGGCACCGCCTGGACGGCCGCCGTCGAGGGCGACTCGAAGACGACGAGCGGCAGCGCCTGGTGGAATCGGGCCACGTTGACCAGCGGCGTGACCACCGACCGCCACAGCTCGACCCCGGCCGCGGGCGGCGCCGCCTCCTCCACCAGGACGACCAGGTTCGTGCCTGCCTCCAAGAAGCGCTGAAGGACGCCCAGGACGGACACGCCCACCGCCTCCAGGTCC
>JBOGFE010000286.1:0-7321 GCA_050741935.1 Acidimicrobiia bacterium
AGGAAGCGCCACGCCCCCATGTTCTCCGGTTCCTCCTGGGCCCAGACGAGCTCCGCTCCGGGATGGGTCTCGATGAGCTTCCGCAGCTCCTCGCCGGGGAAGGGATAGAGCTGCTCCAGGCGGATCACGGCCGCCGGGGCGCCGGTCTTGTCCCGGCGCTCGAGCAGCTCGTGGCCCACCTTGCCGGTGCAGAGCACCAGCCGGCGCACGGCCATTGCGGGGGACCCCCCCGCACCCCCGGGCTCGGGAGCGGCGGGGTCGGGGAGCACCTCACGGAAACGGCCGCCGGTGAGCTCGTCGACGGGCGACCGGGAGGCGGGCATCCGCAGATAGCGCTTGGGTGTCATGACCACCAGCGGCTTGCGGGGCCGGGCGAGGGCCTGGCGCCGGAGCAGGTGGAAGTACTGGGCGGCGGTGGTGGGGTAGGCGACGCGGATGTTGTCCTCGGCGCAGGCCGACAGGAAGCGCTCCAGCCGGGCGCTGGAGTGCTCGGGGCCCTGGCCTTCGAAGCCGTGGGGCAGGAGGAGGGTGAGGCCGGACTTCGTTCCCCACTTGTCCTCGGCCGCCACCAGGAACTGGTCGATGATGACCTGGCCGCCGTTGACGAAGTCGCCGAACTGCGCCTCCCAGAGCACCAGCGCGTCGGGGTGGGCCACCGAGTAGCCGTAGTCGAAGCCGAGGGCGGCGAACTCGGAGAGCAGCGAGTCGTAGATGCGGAACGACGCCTTGCCCCGCCCGAGCACCGACAGGGGGACGTGCTCCTCTTCGGTCTGATGGTCGACGAGCACGGCGTGGCGTTGGGAGAACGTCCCCCGCCGGCTGTCCTGACCGGCCAGGCGGATGGGGGTGCCCTCGAGGACGAGCGAGCCGAAGGCCAGGGCCTCGGCCAGGGCCCAGTCCACCGTCCCCGCCTCGAAGCTCGTCCGCCGGCCCTGGATCATCTTCACCAGCTTGGGATGGGGGGCGAAGCCCTCGGGCAGGTCGACCAGGGCGGAGATCACCTCGGCCAGCCGCTCGCCCTCCACGCCGGTGTCCGGCAGCTGCGGCTCGGGCGGGTCGGGGGCGGGGGAGGAAGGGGCTGCCTCCGTCGTGGGTGGCGCCGAGGCGTGGGTGGCGGCGAAGGCTCCCTCCAGGCGGGCCTGGAAGTGGGCCAGGGCGGCCTCGGCCTCGTCCACGGGGATGTCGCCCCGGTTGATGAGCGCCTCGGTGTAGAGCTTGCGCACCGACCGGCGGGCCTCGATGGCGGCGTACATGCGGGGTTGGGTGTAGGCCGGCTCGTCGGCCTCGTTGTGGCCGTGGCGGCGGTAGCAGACCATGTCGATGACGACGTCCTTCTGGAACTCCCGCTTGAAGTCGAAGGCCAGGCGGGCCACCCGCACGCAGGCCTCGGGGTCGTCGCCGTTGTCGTGTAAGATGGGGGCCTGGACCATATTGGCGATGTCGGTGGCGTAGACCGACGAGCGCCCCAGCTCGGCGGCGGTGGTGAAGCCCAGCTGGTTGTTGACCACCACGTGGACGGTGCCGCCCACCCGGTAGCCGGGCAGGCCGGAGAGGTTGAAGGTCTCGGCCACCACGCCCTGGCCGGCGAAGGCGGCGTCGCCGTGGATGAGGACGGCCAGGGTGGAGGTGTGCTCGGCGTCTCCCCTGATGTCCTGCTTGGCCCGGGCCATGCCCTCCACCACCGGGTCCACGGCCTCGAGGTGGGACGGGTTGGGGGCGAGGGTGAGGACCAGCGTCCGCCCGTCGGGGGTGGTGTGGGTGCCCGTCGCCCCCAGGTGGTACTTCACGTCGCCCGACCCCTGGGCCAGGGCCGGGTCCAGGTTCCCCTCGAACTCCCGGAAGATCTGGTTGTAGGACTTGCCCACCGTGTTGGCCAGCACGTTGAGCCGGCCCCGGTGGGCCATGCCCAGCACCGCCTCGTCCACGCCGGCGTCCACCGCTTCGGTGAGGAGGGCGTCGAGGAGGGGGATGAGGCTCTCGGCCCCTTCCAGGCCGAAGCGCTTGTGGCCCAGGTATTTGGTGGCCAGGAACCGCTCGAAGGCCTCGGCCGCCCCCAGGCGCTCCAGGATGCGGCGCTTGTCCTCGATGGGGACGTCGACCCGGGCGCCCTCCAGCCGGCCCTGGATCCAGGCCTTCTGGTCCGCCTCCTGGATGTGCATGTACTCCACGCCGATGGTGCGGGAGTAGGCGTCGCGCAGCAGGCCCAGGATGTCGGCCAGGGTCATCACCTTGGTGCCGGCCAGGCCGCCGGTGGCGAAGCGGCGCTCGAGGTCCCAGATGGTGAGGCCGTAGTAGGACGGGTCGAGCTCGTCGTGGGCCCGGGCGCCCTTGCGCCCCAACGGGTCGAGGTCGGCGATGAGGTGGCCCCGCACCCGGTAGATGTTGATGAGCTGGAGGACCCGGGCCTGCTTGTCGACCTCGTCCTCGGCGTCGTGCTCGGGGTTGTCGTCCCGGCGCCACCGGACCGGCTCGTAGGGCACGTGCAGGCTGGCGAAGACCTCGTCGTAGAAGCCGCCGTCGCCCAGCAGCAGCTGGTGGACGTGGCGGAGGAACTCGCCCGACTCCGCCCCCTGGATGATGCGGTGGTCGTAGGTGGAGGTGAGGGTCACCACCTTGCCCACGCCGAGGCGGGCGATGGTGCGGGGGTCGGCGCCCTGGTACTCGGCCGGGTAGTCGATGCTGCCCACACCGATGATGGCGCCCTGGCCGGGCATGAGCCGGGGGACGGAGTGGACGGTGCCGATGGTGCCCGGGTTGGTGAGGGTGACGGTGGTCCCGGCGAAGTCCTCGGGGCTGACCTTGCCGCCCCGCACCCGGCGGATGATGTCCTCGTAGGCCGAGAAGTAGGCGGCGAAGTCGAGGGTGTCGGCGTCCTTGATGTTGGGCACCAGCAGGCTGTGGGAGCCGTCCTTGCGGGTGACGTCGACGGCCAGGCCCAGGTTCACGTGGGGGTGGCGGATCACGCCGGGCTTCCCGTCCCCGGGGGCCCCGGGGGTGTCCCCCTGGACAACGACGAAGCTGGCGTTCATGACCGGCATCCGGCCCAGGGCCTTGACCACGGCGAAGCCGATGAGGTGGGTGAAGCTGACCTTGCCCGAGCGCTGCATGCGGGTCAGGTAGTTGTTCACCACCCGCCGGTTGACCTCCAGCAGGCGGGCGGGGATCACCCGGGCCGAGGTGGCGGTGGGCACCCCGAGGGATGCCTCCATGTTCTTCACGATGCTGGCCGCCGCCCCCCGCAGCGGCGTCGCCTCGGGACTCTGCTCATGGCTCTTCGCCTGGCGGCTCATCGCTGCGTCGACGGGGGCCCCTGCCCCGTCTCCCTCTGTTGGGGCGGGCCGCGGTGGCAGGGCCGCGCCCGGGGCCTCTGCGCTCGGGGTTTCCGTCACCTCACCGTTGCCGCCCGGGGGCACGTAGTCCTCGAAGAAGTCCTGCCACGACTCGGAGACGGCGTCGGGGTTCTCCTGCCACTGGCGGTAGAGCTCCTCGACCATGCCCGTGTTGGGGCCGAAATCCTCGATGTTCATCGCGGTGTCTCCCACGAGAGGCTCCGCAGCATTCCCGACACCTGGAAGGCGAGGTCGAGGGACTGGCGGGCGTTGAGGCGGGGGTCGCACATCGTCTCGTAGCGGGGGCCCAGATTGCTGATCTCGTCGGAGCCCCCCAGGCATTCGGTGACGTCGTCGCCGGTCAGCTCGACGTGGATGCCCCCGGGCCAGGTGCCGAGGCGCTCGTGCACGGCGAAGTAACCCTTGATCTCGGTCATCACGTCGTCGAAGTGGCGGGTCTTGTAGCCGTCGTCGGAGAGGAACGTGTTGCCGTGCATGGGGTCGCAGGCCCACACCACCGGATGGCCGGCGTCGGCCACCGTCTTCACCAACGGGGGAAGGGCGTCTCCGACCGCCCCCGCGCCCATGCGGGCGATGAGGGTGAGCCGGCCCGGGGTCCGCCCCGGGTCGAGGCGGGCGCACAGGGCGAGGGCCTCGTCGGCGGTGGCCCGGGGGCCGAGCTTGACCGCCACCGGGTTGCCCACCCCGGAGAGGAACTCGACGTGGGCGCCGTCCGGCTCCCGGGTCCGCTCGCCCACCCACAACAGGTGGGCGGAGCAGTCGTACCAGTCGCCGGTCAGGCTGTCCTGGCGGGTGAGCGCCTCCTCGTAGTCGAGGAGCAGCGCCTCGTGGGAGGTGTAGAAGTCGACCTGGTGGAGCTGGGACTCGGCTCCCAGGTCGACGCCGCAGGCGGCCATGAAGTGCAGGGCCCGGTCGATCTCGGAGGCGAGGACCTCGTAGTGGCGCCCGACGGGGCTGGCGGCCACGAACTCCTGGTTCCAGGCGTGGACCTGGGTGAGGTCGGCGAAGCCGCCCTTGGTGAAGGCCCGCAGCAGGTTCAGGGCCGAGGCGGACGTGTGGTAGGCGTCGACGAGCCGGCCCGGGTCGGCCTCCCGGGCCTCGGCCGAGAACTCCGGGGCGTTGATGATGTGGCCCCGGAAGGACGGGAGCTCGACGCCGTCGCGCGTCTCGGTGTCCGACGACCGGGGCTTGGCGAACTGCCCGGCGATGCGGCCCACCTTGACCACGGGCACGCCCGCCCCGTAGGTGAGGACGACCGCCATCTGCAGGATGACCCGGAGCTTGTCCCGGATGGAGTTGGCCGAGAACTCGAAGCTCTCGGCGCAGTCACCGGCCTGGAGGAGCACGGCCCGGCCGGCGGCCACCTTGGCCAGCCCCGCGATGAGGGCCCGGGCCTCCCCGGCGAAGACGAGGGGAGGCTGACCGGCGATGCGCGCCAGGGCGGCGGCGTGGGCGTCCGGGTCGGGCCAGGTGGGTTGCTGGACGGCGGGCCGGGAACGCCACGAGCCCGGCGACCATGCCGTCATGACGGGGACACCCCGCTCCCCGAGCGCCCGCGGTCGTCCACGCCTTAGAGGTACTGACCCGGGCCGCGGGGCGGCCCGGCCTCCTGGCCCCCGGGACCCAGGGCCCGGCGGCGCATCTGCTCCATCTGCTGCTGGGCCATCGCCTGCTGGCTGAACATCGTGGCCTGGATGCCGTGGAAGAGGCCCTCCAGCCAGCCGACGAGCTGGGCCTGGGCGATGCGCAGCTCCGATTCGCTCGGGGTGGGCTCGGCGAAGGGCAGCGTGACCTCGCTGAGCTCCTCGCGCAGGTCGGGGGAGAGCACGTCCTCGAGCTCGTGGAGGGACTTGTCGTGGATCTGGCGCAGCATCTTCCGGCCGGCGTCGTCCAGGGGCGCGCGCCGGACCTCCTCGAGCATGTTGCGCACCATCGAGGCGATGCGGATCAGCTTGGCCGGCTGGCTCACGACCTCGCCTTCGACCGGCGGCGCCTCCCCCTCGGCGGGGGGTGGGGTCGGGGGGTCGACAACTTCCACGGGCACGGTCATGTCCTCGGACACGGGGCGACTCCTGGTCCGGCGGCGGTGCCGCCAGCGTAGCGGTGGGACGCCTCTACCCAGCCAAGGTGCCTGAACCGTCCGTTGTGGGCGAATGCGCAGGAAAACCACTCTCGGTGGTCGAAACGACCCGGAGCAGTTCATACCTGACCGACGGCTGCCTCCCTCCGGCAAGGGTTCCCCGTCGAGTCGCTGGGGGAAAGGGCCATGCTCACCATTCCGCTGCGGCGTGTCGCGGGACGCGCCGTTCTCGCCGCCGTTGTGGTCGGCGCCACGCTGGCCGGCGCCGGCACGTCCACGCCCGCGGGCACGGTCACCGCCACGACGACGTTCACGCCGGTGTCCGACGCCCGGGTCGAGCAGGCGAAACCCGGCACGAACTTCGGCACGTCCTCGACCCTGCGGGTCGACCGGGGTTCGAGCAGCACGGTCAACTCCTTCGTGAAGTTCGGCGTGGCCAACCTGAGCGGCACGGTCACCAGCGCCCGCCTGCGGCTCAAGGTCAAGAGCAACGGATCCTCGAACGGCTCCACCCTCTCGGCCACCAGCCACAACACCTGGAGCGAGAAGACCGTCACCTGGAACAACGCCCCGCCGGCGGGGGCCGTGCTCCGGACGAGCACCGGCCTGCCCGCCAGCAAGTGGGTCGAGTACGACGTCACCGGCCACGTCACCGGCAACGACACCTACGCCTTCCGCCTGGCCCTCACCAGCGGCTCCGACGGCGCCGACATCCACTCCCGCCAGACCTCCAAGGCGGAGGACCGGCCCCAGCTCGTCGTCGTCACCACCCAGACCACCGACACCCAGGTGCCCACCGCCACCATCACCTCGCCGGCGGCCGGGTCCATGCTGGCCGGGACGGTCACCGTGACCGCCACCGCCGCCGACGACGTGGGGGTCACCTCCGTGACGCTGCTCGTCGACGGGACGGCGACCGGTACCGACACCACCGCCCCCTACACCTTCAGCCTCGACACGACGGCCCTGGCCGACGGCGGCCACACGCTGCGGGCCCAGGCCCGGGACGCCTCCGGCAAGGTGGGCAGCTCGCCCGACGTGGCCGTGACGGTGGACAACATCCCCGAACCGCCGCCGCCTCCGCCGCCCCCGCCGCCCCCGCCCGCCTGGCGCTCGGGCAACGCCTACGGCGCCGGCTACATGAACTTCGTCCGCTTCCATCCCACCGACGGCAACCGGCTCCTGCTCAACACCGACGTCGGCGGGCTGCACCTCTCCACCGACGGAGGCGCCACCTGGCAGACCCGGGGCCGCAACGTCGCCGACTACATCGCCGCGGTGGCCTGGCACCCGACGCTTCCCAACGTCGCCTACGCCCTGGCCGGCAAGGGCGATCCGGGGTCCGGCGGCCTGATGATCAGCACCGACGGCGGCGAGAGCTGGCGGATGGACTCCACCGTCCCGACCGGCCATGGCAACAACACCCCCTCCGGCGACGGGCTGCCCCGCCCGCATCCCCGCTCCACCGGCCAGCTGGTGGCCGTGGACACCGCCGGTGGGTTCATCTACGCCGGCACCTACGAGCAGGGCCTCATGCGGGCGGCGCTCGGCTCGGGCGGTGACCCCGGCGCCTGGACCACCGTCGCCCTCGCCCCGAGCGGCGGCGTGCCCTTCTTCATCCGCGGCCTCGCCCTCGATGACGTCGATCCCACCACCGTCTACGTGGCCACCTACGGCTCCACCGCCGGCCAGGGCACCGGGCGGGTCTACCGGGTGTCGGCCGCCAACACCGCCGGGCCCGTCACCACCGAGCTCACCGGCTCGCCCCGCAACGCCGAGGAGGTCCGGGTCCTGGCCGGGCACCTCTACGCCGTGGCCAACGACGCCGGCGGGGCCGGCGTGGGCGCGTTCCGCCTGGGCCGCGCCCGCACCGTTGCCGGCGGCTCCGCCT
>JBOGFE010000287.1:0-3728 GCA_050741935.1 Acidimicrobiia bacterium
GGCCGGCACCGACGGTCAGCGGGTGCTGCGGGCCCCCCGGCCGGAGGGGCGGTGGGGGCCGATCAACCTGGAGCCGGGCACGCCGGTGGGCCCGGCCCGCCCGCTCTTCGCCAAGCTCGACCCGTCAATCGTCGACGAGGAGCTGCGCCGGCTCGACCCGGGAGCCTGAGTCCGGCCCACAGCAGGGGCAGGGGTCGGGGCACCGGCAGGACCGGGTGCTCTCGATGCCGGCCAGGCGAGCGGCGCGCCAGAGGCCGGCGCACAGGAAGCTGATGGGCACCAGGTGCACGAGCAACGTGCTCAGCGTGCCGGCCGGGTCATTGAGGTGCAGCAGGTGGATGTCGACACCCTCGGTCAGGAGCGCGCTGGCCCCGGCGGCCAGCCCGAGGAAGGCCGTGCCCCGGGCGGAGAGCAGGGCGGAGGGGCCACCGGCGGCCACCCCGAAGGCGGCGAAGGCGGCCGAGACGACGATCAGCACCAGCCGGGCCAGCAGCGAACCGGGGGCGTCGGCCCAACCGAAGGGCACCAGGGTGGCGAGGAAGACCTCGACCGACAGGATGCCGGCGCCCGCGCCGAGCAGGAGGGCGGCGGGGAGGGACTGGCGGCGGTGGGGGTTCCGGGCGGCGCTCCGAGCGATCGCCGCCACGAGGACACCGCCTACGAGGCAGCACAGCACGGGGGGATCTTCCAGATCCGGGTCGACCCTGTCCGGTCGGACCCAGGGGACGATACCGACCGATGCCGAGGAACGGACGCCCGGGGGGGAGAGGTGCCCCCGGGCGTCCGGAACAACCGGTCAGGCGCGCTTGCGCAGGGCGACCAGGGAGTACCCGCCGGTGAGCAACCCGGCGGCGCCGACGATGAGGGCGATGATGGCCAGGGTGTCACCGCCGTCCTCTACCCGGCCGGCCTGGACGGCAGCCGCGTCCTCTCCGTCCGTCGCCGTCTGGCCACCCTCGGTCTTCTCGTCGGCGGCGGGAGCGGCGCCGTGGTCATCATCCTCGGCCGTGGCGGCCACCAGCCTGATGCCGGGGGCGGGGTGCTCGGGCTCCTCCTGGCCCTCGACGGGGATGTCGATCCAGCGGGTCTCGCCCTGCTGGCAGGTCTGGACGACGGGGATCGAGATCGTCTCACCGGCCTTGTCGGGCATCGTCATCGACACCCCGAAGAAGGTCACCTGGTCGTCGGGCAGGGGGGTGGCGGCGGTGAAGGCGATCTCCTTCACGCCCTCGGCGATCGTCTCGCCGTGGCTGTCGTAGGGCGTGATGGCGCCGAGCTTGGTCTCGATCTTCCAGCCCGGCTCCACCTCGGGCTTGACCCCCACGACACCTTCGGGGATGAAGAAGGTGACCTTGGTGGTGGGCGAGCCCTCGCAGCCATGGCCGATCTTGAACTGCTGGTAGGTGGACTTTCCGGCCATGGCCTCGCCGGGGCTGGTGCTGACGTGGGCGAAGGCGGGGGCGGCCGTCAGGGCCAGCCCCACGGCACCGGCGCCGATGGCGACGGAGAGTCGGGTGATGACGCGCATGGAAGCTCCTCGAAGAGTCGGTATCTGCGCAGGTAGTCAGCTCGAGCGGCGGTTTTGTTCCCGTCGGTCGGGCCCGGCGACGCAATTCACCTTCTGCCCGCTTTGTCCACGCTCCGTGTGAAAAGCAGGGGTCGAGGCTGCCGACGTGCGATCCTTGTCGGCTGGTATGGCGGAGTATCTCTTCATCCTGGCGGTGGCCGGTTTCGTCACCTGGGCGCTCACCCCTCTGGTGCGCCGCGCCGCGTTACGCCTCGGGGCGGTCGTCTCCCCCGACTCCCGCCGGGTCCACGAGCGGCCCACCCCCACCCTGGGCGGCGCGGCCATGTACGGCGGGTTCCTGGCCGCCATGGGCGTGGCCTCGCTGCTGCCCGCCTTCCGGGACGTGTTCCGGGGCTCCTCCGAGCCGCTCGGCCTCCTGATCGGGGCGACGGCCATGTTCGCCGTCGGCGCCCTCGACGACCTGCGGGAGGTGTCCCCCCCGGCCAAGCTGGCCGGCCAGGTGTTCTCGGGCAGCCTGCTGTCCCTCCTCGGGGTGACGCTGCTGTTCTTCCGCATCCCCTTCGCCGGGTTCGTCGTCCTCTCGGCCGACCTCTCGCCGCTCATGACCGTGCTCTGGGTGGCGATCATGGCCAACGCCGTCAACCTCATCGACGGGCTCGACGGGCTGGCCGCCGGGGTGGTGGCCGTGGCCGGGACAGCCTTCTTCCTCTACGCCATCCGCCTCGGCGACGCCGGCCTGCTGGCCGACTCCAATCTCGCCCCGCTGGTGGCCATCATCGCCGTGGGGGTCTGCCTGGGGTTCCTGCCCCACAACATCCACCCGGCCCGCATCTTCATGGGCGACGCCGGCTCGCTGTTCCTGGGCCTGCTGCTGGCCGCCACCACCATCGTGGTGGGGGGCCGGACGGCCGACCAGTTCAGCGGCCAGACCTTCTTCTTCTTCGCCCCCCTCGTGATCCCGTTCGTGATCCTGGGCGTGCCCATGCTCGACATCGCCCTGGCCGTCGGGCGGCGAGCGTTGCGGCGCCAGTCCATCGCCGTGCCCGACAAGGACCACCTCCACCACCGCCTCATGCGCCTGGGCCACGGCCAGCGCCGGGCGGTGTTCATCCTGTGGGCGTGGACGGCGGTGCTGGCCGGCTTCGTCCTGGCTCCCACCTACACCAACGAGGGCAACGCCCTCGTCCCCTTCGGGATCGCCGCCCTGGCCCTCGTCCTCTACGCCATCTTCCATCCGGTGGCCCGCCGCACCCGGCGGGACCGGGCCATCGCCGTCCCCGATGCCGATCTCGACGACGTGGTGCTGCTCGACGACGAGGTCGACCTGGGCGAGGCGGTGGGTGGCGAGGTGATCCCGTTTCACCCCACCGGAACCAAAGGTTCCGGCGGGGACCCCGGCTTCCGCGGCGAAGGCCGACCTCCCCGCGGGAGCTGAACGGCGGCCCCGCCGGCGTCTCTAGGAGCCGGCGAGCTTGATCCGCGACTCGTTCCAGGCCCGGCGGTCGAGGAGCTCGGCGTACTCGGCGTCGGTCTTCGGGTGCTGGAGGGCCTCGAGGGTCTCGTCCAGGTCGCGCTGCGCCTCGGTCGGGTTGGCGTCGGCCTTCGTCACCGCGCTGTCGACCAGGACCGTGACCTTGTTGTCGCCCACCCGCAGGAACCCGCCCCGCACCGCGAACCGGTCGACCTTCCCGCCGTCCTGGCCGATGCGCAGGATCCCGCGGCCGAGGGCGGCCACCAGCGGGGCGTGCCCGGGCCGGACGCCGAGCTCGCCGTCCGACGCCGGGACGGCCACCCAGGCGGCCGAGCCCTGGTAGATGGGCCGCGCCGGGCTGACGACGACGACGTCGAGATCGGCCATGGCCTCAGGCCCTCGACTTCATCTCATCGGCGGCGGCCACGACCTCGTCGATGTCGCCCTTCATGTAGAAGGCCTGCTCGGGCAGGTGGTCGTACTCGCCGGAGAGGAGCGCCCGGAAGGACTTGATGGTGTCCGAGAGCTTCACGTAGCGCCCCTCGAAGCCGGTGAACTGCTCGGCCACGAAGAAGGGCTGGGACAGGAAGCGCTGGATCTTGCGGGCCCGCTGGACGATGACCTTGTCCTCCTCGGAGAGCTCGTCCATGCCCAGGATGGCGATGATGTCCTGGAGGTCCTTGTAGCGCTGGAGGATGCTCTGCACCTCCCGGGCCACCCCGTAGTGCT
>JBOGFE010000288.1:0-19352 GCA_050741935.1 Acidimicrobiia bacterium
GGGATGCCCGACGAGTGGGAGACGCTCTCCCGCCTCGCCCTCATCGCCGGCGGGGCGGGCGCCGGCGCCGACCCCGCCGCCGTCGACGAGGCCGTGCTCGGTTCCCTGGTGGCGGCGGCGGTGGGCGACGACGCCTCGGGCGTGAAGGGACGGGACCCGGCCGAGGTCGTGGGCCTGCTCGGCGAACGCCGGGGGCCGGAGCGCCTCCTCGATCTCATGCTCCGAACCGGTCCCTACGGGGACGCCTTCGGGGCCCGGCCCGGAGGGCTCACCCTCGACGTGCTCCTCGAGCATCCCCACGGGATCGATCTCGGCCCGCTCGCCCCCCGGCTGCCCGACGTGCTGCGCACGCCGTCCGGTCGGGTGGAGCTGGCTCCCGAACCGCTGGTGGCCGACGTGGCCCGATTGGAGGCGGCCCTGACCCGGGGCGCCACCGACGGCCTGGTCCTCGTCGGCCGGCGCCACCTGCGGGACAACAACTCCTGGATGCACAACCTCCCTGTCATCCTGAAGGGCAAGGCCCGTTGCACCCTCCAGGTCCATCCCGGCGACGCCGACCGCCTAGGGCTGACCGACGGTGAGACGGCCGAGGTGGCGTCCCGGGCGGGCCGGGTCACGGTCCCGGTGGAGGTGACCACGGCCATCCGCCCCGGTGTCGTCAGCCTGCCCCACGGCTGGGGTCATGACCTCGACGGTGCCGCCCTCAAGGTGGCCGCCACCCGCCCCGGGGCCAACGCCAACCTGCTCAGCGACGAGGAGACCTTCGACGCCCTCTCCGGCAACGCCGTGCTCAACGGCATCCCCGTCGAAGTGGCCCCCGCCGGCTGATCCTGCCGCCGCCGCGGGGAGGAACCGCCCAAATCGGCGAGGCGGCGGAAGGGCAGGCAGGGAGTGGAGGGCCCGGGGTCGTAACCCCTTCTCAACAGGGAGAAGGGATCGCCATGTCCGACGTTGCCAAGGCTCGTTTCCGTGCCGCTGCCCAGCGGCTGGCCCGCGGGCTCCTCCGGGCGAGCCTGTGCTGGACGGGCGAATGACCGGACCTGCCCCGATCCGTTAAATCCGGACATTTGGCACGAAGTTGCCCGGGCAAAACCCGGGCTTGATGTCGCGCCTTCGAGAATGTCCCGGTTTCGGCCGGTTTCGCCGCTCAAGAGACCCCGCCCACTTAACCGATTCTTGATGTCGACAACATCGGTGATGTGGAAGCGTTGACCCGCCACCCGGAGCCTGGTCACGGGGGTGTCGGCGAGCTAGTCGTGAACCCGCCCACGCCACCAACACACATCGGTGCTGTGGAGCGTTGACCCGCCACCCGAGTTTGGTCACGGGGGTGTCGGCGAGCTAATCGTGAATCCACCCAGGCACCTTTCTTCCTCGAAAGGGTGCGACTAATCATGGGTGGTGCGTCCACGTTCTCGCGGCTCACACGCCGCTTCGTTCCGGTCCTCCTCGTCGGTGCCGTCCTCGGCGCCGCCGTCTGCTTTGTCCCGGCGGGTGCCGCGCCGGCCGAGAATTCCAAGGCCTCGATCGACCTCGACCAGTGCCGCAACGGCGCCGCCGCCAGTCCCAACGACTGCGTGGATGCAAACGGCGGCGGTGAGGGCTGGGTCAACGGCAACGCCGGCACGAGCCAGGCCCACTACGCCGAGGGCCTCTCGATTCCCTACCGGGCCGTGATGGCCGACCTCCCCACGGGCACGCCGATCACCGTGACCCTGGGCTACAGCGTCAAGCACAGCGACGCGCACTCCATCGACTTCCTCACCACCTACGACCGCCTCGAGCCCCACGCGGGCTACGGCCACCTGGCCGAGGACATCGAGCCGACGGACGGCGTCACCGGCATCTCCGCCACCATCGGCACGTTCGACATCCCGGCGCCCAGCTTCGCCGGATCGCCGGTCCCCGGGCAGCCGACGGCCGCCTTCAACGCCCTGCCGGCCGCGGAGCGCAAGATGACCCTCTTCGGCGGCACGATCACGGGCATGGCCTACGTGTCCCAGGGCGACCTCAACGCCTCCAACTCGGACACGCTGATCAGCGTCACCTTCACCGCCGACAGCGCCAGCGCCGTCCTGTCCTGGGGTGGCCACATCGGCGAGGCGACCGTCTGGGGCGAGGGGAACTCGGCCTCGGGGATCAACGGGTCCCCGTACCACATGCGCCTCGACGCCTGGACCCTGGGCAACCTCGGCAACACCGACCGGTCCCTCTCTGCCGGTGCGGTGATCCCCGTCCCCGAGCCGCCGGTTCCGGCGTCCCTTACGGTGACGAAGGTCGTCTCCGGTGGTTCTGCGGTCGTGGGTGACTTCGATCTGTTCGTCGACCAGACCCAGGTGACGTCGGGTCAGGCCAACGAGTTCGCCGCCGGTTCCTACATTGTGAGCGAGGGTGACCACGACGGCTACGTGAGCACCATCAGTGGCGACTGCGCCGCCGGCGGGAGCATCACGCTGTCCGAGGGTGAGGTGGCTGCCTGCACCATCACCAACGACGACATCGACCCCCAGGACCCGCCGGTCGACCCCCAGGACCCGCCGGTCGACCCCGAGGACCCGGTGACCCCGGTCGAGGACCCCGAGGTCGAGAGCAACAACCAGACCCAGAACCCGAACACCCCGGTCGAGGTGGCCATGGTCACCGTCCCGCCGGCCGACGTCCCCAAGGCCACCACGCCGCTGACCATCGAGCAGGCGCCGGTGTCCACCGGTGACGAGCTGCCCCGGACGGGTGCCGGCCTGCGGGAGGAGACCCTGCTCGGTCTGCTCCTGATGCTGGCCGGTCTGCTGGCTCGGGGTGCCGGTCGCCGGAACCGTCCCAGCGACATCTAGATCAACCAGTCACCACCGCCGGGCGCCGCACCCGCCCGACGGATGGGAGTACGAGGGCCGCCCGGCGCCGCACCCGCCGAGCGGCCCTCGTCGCGTCCGCGAGACCCCGGAGTCGCACGGTGGGCCCGGCTGGGATCGAACCAGCGACCGACGGATTATGAGTCCGTCACGGGGCGATTCGCCGACCTGGGGATGACGTCAGAAAGCGTCTTTGACCAGGGAAAACGTCTTCGGCTGGCTTCCAGCGTTTTTCGACGCCTTCCGATCTCCCGCGGCCTGGGCGGCCTGCGATGTCGCCGTGACCGCTGCCGAGCCGAGGACGACCGATACCATCGGGCGGTGCGGCAGCGAGTAAGGCGGATCTCGATCGTTCAAGAGGCGGCGGGGGAGTGCCTGCGCACCGTGCTTGCGGACCTTGAGTCGTGGCGGATTCCCGCGTCCACCGGGCGGGGCTTCGTCCGGTAGATGGCGGGCCTCCGGTTCCGGGTCCACGCAATCCTCCAAATGGAGGAACGTGGGCTGACCACAACAGACGTCCGCACAGCTCTGGAGAACGGCGAGGACATCGAGATGAACGCCCCTACCCCGCCCGGCTGGTTATGGGCCTCTGTCGGGTCGGAGCAATTCATGTTGCCGTTCGTGACAACATCGAGGGCGACCAGATCATCATCGAGACGGCCTATCTGCCGAGCCCCGAACTGTGGGAGCCGGGCTTCAGGACGAGGAGGAGGAAGGCGAAGTGATGTGCATCGTTTGTCACAACGGCGAGACAAAACCGGGCACCACCACGGTCGCCTTTCACCGCGAGGGCCGCACACTGATCGTCAGCGAGGTTCCGGCGGACGTGTGCGAGAACTGCAGCGAAGCCTATGTCGACGAGGAGACCACCCGGCGGGTACTCGAAATCGCCGCCGAGGCCGAGCGGGATCAGGCGACGGTTCTCGTGCGCGCCTATGCGTCGACCGCGGCCTGATTCCGGGATCCTCAGCAAGCAGCATTCGGGCACTGGCGGTTGCCCGGGCTGATCCGGTCGGGCAATAGCTTCTTCCGAGCGCTTGGCGGCGTGCGCCGTCCCGAGCCAACCCGCGGTTCAGGACGTGCGTTGGACGTTGCTCTCGATGGCCTGGAGCGGAATGTGGACCTCACCCTGGACGAAGACGTGCGGAAGATGCTCGTCCAGGACCAGGCGGGCGAACGTATCCTCGTCGACGCCAAGGCGGTCGCGAGCCTCGGCGAGGCCGACGACACCGAGGCGTCGGCCCTCCTCCGCCACGGGGACGTCTTCCGGTCACCATCCCGCGTCGTGATCCGGCATCGCGAGGGCTTGCCTGGCCAAGGCCAGTTGGCGGCGATGTTCCTCGAGTTCCCGCCGTAGGTCGGCCACGAGGGCCAGGAGCTGGTCGGGGTCGTTCCGGAGTGGCCGGGCGTCGCGGGACCAGTGCAACTTGTTCCGCACGAGCCGCTGGGCCTCGTCGCGCTCCGCCCTCGCCCGCCGTGCCGCATCCTCGGCGGCTCGGGCTCGCTGTCTTGCCCGTTCGGCCCGCTGCTCTGCAACGGTGGCCCGCTGTCGCCAATACTCGGTCTTCCGCCTCGCCGCCTCGGCAGCTGTGCGGGCCCGAGCCACTCCGGCCCGGGCCGCCTGCGCCTCGGCCCGCACGGCCTCGGGTTCGGCCAGCTCGGCTGTCCGCCGGAGCCGGTAGGCCCGCTTGCGTTCCGCTTCGCTGGCCCACTTCCTGGGCCGCCCTCGGGTTGACGTCGCTTCTGGCATACGTCCCAGATTATCCGGACGCGACGAAAAGGCGGCCCCCAGCGCCAGGTGGCTCGGCTACCTGCAAGTCTCATGTGTGACCACAGGGGGCTCGTTGTCAGCTGGCGTGCCCTGGTGTCAGACCTCGAGGTGGTTCGAAGATCCCGTGTACGGGGACATGTTCAACGCCGTGGGGGAGCGTGTCCTCGGTACAGCATCCGGGGGTTGGACCACTTCACGGTGCGAGTCGTGGGCGACCGTGTGATTGTCGATACCGCCCGCGTCATTCCCGGCGTGCCGGTGGGGACAGATACAACGCATCAGGCCGCCGCGGGGCCGCGTTGCGTCACGTAGTCACGAGCACGGCCAGGGTCGCCGCGCGAAACGTCCACACGGGGCCGGAACCGCTGACACTCTGATTCCACAAGGAGTGACTCGGTTGCCGTGGCTGGGTAACCGCTGTTGGCATCACAAGGCAGATCCCGGTGGCCGCCGACAACCGATGTATCGAGCATCGCCCGGGGCGAGGCGTCGGGGGACAGGTCAGGGCGGGACGGGGATACCGCGCCGCCGGCGGAGCACGAGGGCGACGACCCCGGCGGCCAGGACCACAGCTCCGGTGCCTCCGACCAAGAGCGGGCTGCCAGCCGTCCGTCTTCTGTCGCCAGCATCTGGGCCGGCCGCTTCTGGTGACTCCCTGTCGCCGTTCGTCGTGGTGGTCGATTTGGGTGACGGTTCGGCGGTCTCGATCGGGGCTCCGTCGGGGAACGCGACGAGGGTGCCGGGGATGCTGCCCTCCAGGTCGGCCCAGCGGGTCACCGGCCCGCTGGCCAGGGGGGCGACCTCGATCGTCGCCCGCCAGACGAGGCCGAGGAGTCGGTCGCCGACGACGGCGAGGGGAGCGTCTCCCGGTCCCCAGCCCGACCAGGAGGCGACGGGCGTCAACGTGGGGTCGAACACATGGACCTCGGATTCGTCCGAGTGGGGAGCGAACACCACCCGGTCCGGGCCACTCCAGACGGCCTGTCCGTACCGCGGGCCGGAGTCGCGGTTGCCGAGGCCGTACTCGGCGACCCTCACCGGGGACGCCGCCAGGTCGACGATGACGGCCTTGATCGCATCGTCGGGTGGCGGGTTGTACGGGTTGCTTGTGGTCCCGGCCAGGTGACGGCCGCCGGGAGCGAGAGCGAGGGGGCCCGTGCCGGCGGGGAGCCGGACCAGCGGGTGGGCGACCGGCCGGTCGAGGTCGGTGAGGTCGATGCGGAGGAGGTCGCGCCCCTCCGGGCCGCCGTTCACGTAGACGCTCGTACCCTCGGGGGTGAAAACGGCGGCCTGGGCCGGGCCCCGCCACACCTCACGCAGCCGGTCGCGGTGCGGCGCCCACGACAGGACGCGGCCCCGGTAGCGGTCCGGAGAGCCGCCGGGATGGCTGTCGTCGACGACGAAGGCGACCACGTCGGTGGCTTCCCGGCCGCGGCAGGCGATGTCGGCGAGGGCCACGGGCCCGAGTGCTTCCCCGTCGATCTCCTGCTTGTCGATGACGGCCAGGTCCCCGGCCGAGCGGATGGCCAGCCCGGAGAAGGGGCCGCCCCCCAACGAACCCGGGTCGAGGCTGTAGGCCTCGGCGAAGGCACCATTGCCGGGACAGAAGGCGATGTCGGTCACGGCACCGTCACCCTCTCCGTAGGCGACGACCCGTCCCGTGCCGTCGAGGGAGAGCATCCGGCCCGGGCCGTGCGCCGTCCCCACCAGCACGGCCGGCGGCGCCCGCCCGTCCGGGGGCGGGAGGGGCTGGGCGGCCCGGACGAGGACGTCGGGATCCTCCTGGGAACACAGGCTGGACGTCCAGTGCCGACCGTCGCGGGAGAGCAGCATGCCGAGGCGGCTCCCGACCGGGTCATCGAACCCGCAGCTGCCGCCGCCCGGCCAGGAATACACGTCGATCTCCGGGCCGGCGATGTCGCCCTTGACCGAGCGTTCCACCCTGAAGCGGTAGCGGACCTCATATGGAAAGGACTGCCGCTCGGCGATGGAGAGATCCTCGATCGCCAGCAGCGTTCCGACGAAGGCGCCGTCCGCCTCCGGGAGCGCCTCCCGGGTGTCGTCGGCGTCGCACGAGCAGGCGACGGCGTGGGGGAGGGAAGGCATGGTCAGTCCGGCAGCAACCAGACCGAGCGCGAGGAGAAGCCGAGACGTCACAGACCGATCCATGGATCCAATGTGCCATCACTCGGGAGCCGACGGAACGCGGCGAACCGGATCAATAGCTGGTCAGAGCCCGAGTTCCATGCCGAGACCGTTCTCGGGGCCCGGCAGGGGCGGGTGGGGGAATTTTCGGCGATGGCCGGGGTCATCGTGGGTGGCGAAGCTGGTGTCGGGACGCTTCGTCCGTCGCGAACGGCCTTCTTGGTCGCCAGTCGTCCCTTAACCACGAACGCCGGCGCGAGAAGCTCCAGCGGCCACCGCCATCGTCTCCGGGAGGCAGAGACTGTCGTAGCGCGTCGGTAAGGTCGGGTCCCTGGGGAACGCCGGCACAGCTGGGAGGTCCGGATGGCGCATATCGAAAGGCGAGAATCTGGGCGGTGGCGGGCGCGGTATCGGGCGCCTGACGGACGGGAGCGGTCGAAGACATTGGCCCGCAAGGTCGACGCGCAACGATTCCTCGCTGGGGTCGAGACCGACAAGTCCCGCGGGGAATGGATCGACCCACGCCTCGGACGGACCCGCTTCGACGAGTTCGCCCACCGGTGGATGAGCGCGATCGCTCCGACCCTCAAACCGAAGACGGTCACCACCTACCAGAGTCTCCTCCGGAGCCGGGTCCAGCCGGCGTTCGGTGACTGGGCCATGGCATCGATCCGGCCGTCGGATGTACAGGCCTGGGTGGGGGCGATGATCGGGGAGGGCCTCTCGCCGAGCCGGGTGCGCCAGGCGCACGTCGTCCTCTCTCTCGTTCTGAAGGCCGCGGCACGCGAGGGGGTCGTTGCCCGAAATGTTGCCGACGGTGCGCGCGCCTCCCGAAGCTGGCACGGGAGGAGGCGTCATATTTCGACCCGGCAACGGTCGACGGCATCGTTGCAGCGATGCCTGAGCCCTATGACCTGCTGGTCGGGATCCTCGGGACGCTCGGCCCCCGGTGGGGTGAGGCGGCCGCCCTGCGTCGCAGCTCGGTCGACCTCCTGCGCCGACGGTTGAGGATCGTCGAGTCAGTGACGGAAGTGGATGGCCGCCTGGAGTACGGGCACACCAAGAGCTACGCCGTGCGCCAGCTCCCCCTGCCGCCAGGCCTCCTGGCCCGCTTGGAGACACACCTCACTCGAGTCGCACCCGAGCCCGACGCCTCGCTCTTCATGGGTCCGGGCGGGGGTCCGCTCCGGCACAGCAACTTCTACAACCGGTTGTGGCGCCCGACGCTGCGCAACCTGGGCCTCCCCGAGGTGGGACTGCACGTGCTACGCCACTCGGCCGCCGCCCGCATGATCGGCGCCGGCGCATCAGCGAAGGCCGTTCAGGTGGTGCTGGGGCACCGCTCAGCCGCCTTCACCCTGACCGTCTACGGGCATCTCTTTGACGCCGATCTGGATGAGCTGGCGGGCCGTCTCGACGGCGAGATGAGCACGGCTCTCGGAATTCCCGCGGCCTCACCGCGGCCTGACGGCCAGAGGGCGAGGTTTTCCACAGGCACCTAAGAGGACAAAGGTGCAGGCGAGAACACCTTTTACCGAGTGGGCCCGGCAGGGATCGAACCTGCGACCGACGGATTATGAGTCCGCTGCTCTGACCAACTGAGCTACAGGCCCCCGATCGGCCAGCCTAGGCGCCGACCGGTGCACCTTCTCCCTCCGGGTTTCTCCCACCGGATTTCCCTCCCCATGGTGGTGCGCACCCGGCCCGGTCGGAGGATGATGACACTCAGGTACTACGGGAAGGAGGCGCGGTCATGACCGTCGACATGATCATCCGGGCGAAGGGCCGTGAGGTCGAGACCATCAGGCCGGAGGCCACGGTGACGATGGCGATCCAGCTGTTCGGCGCCAAGGGCATCGGCGCCCTGGTTGTGACTTCCGACGGTGAGCAGGTGGAGGGCGTCCTTTCGGAACGGGACGTCGTCCAGGGCCTGGCCCGCTTCGGGGGCGACGTCCTGGGCATGGCGGTGTCCGAGCTCATGTCCCGGCCGGCGCCGATCTGCGCACCGAACGACAGCGTGAAGCACGTCATGGCCACGATGACCCGCACCCGTCACCGGCACCTGCCGGTGGTGGACGGGGGGAGGCTGGCCGGCATCGTGAGCATCGGCGACGTGGTCAAGAGCCGGCTGGAGGAGCTGGAGCTGGAGACGAACGTGCTCCGGGACGCCTACCTCGTCCACCCGTTGTCGGCGAGGCCCGCCTAGCGGTTCACGAGCCGGTGGTGACCCGGAGCTCCTTGAGCCCGCGCACCGTGTTGTTCTCCAGCCACTCGACCTTCTCGGAGGCGAGGGCGAGGTCGGGGAAGCGGGACAGGATGGTCACCAGCGCCACCTGGGATTCCATGCGGGCCAGGGACGCGCCCAGGCAGTAGTGGATCGGGCCGCCGAAGGTGAGGTGGGGCGGCGCCGGCCGGGTGATGTCGAACACGTCCGGGTTCTCGAACACGTCCGGGTCGCGGTTGGCGGCGCCGATCACCGACACCACCGGAGCGCCGGCCGGGAGCAGCACCCCGCCGATCTCGACGTCGGCGGCCACGTTGCGGGGCCACATCATCACCGGGGGCTCGTAGCGCAGCGTCTCCTCGATGGCCCCGGGCGCCATGGCCGGGTTGGTCCACACCATCTCCAGCTGCTCCGGGTGGCGGAGCAGGAGCAGCACCGAGTTGCCGATCAGCTGCATGGTCGAGCAGAACCCGGCCGCGATGAGCAGGGCCACGTTGGCCACCAGCTCCTCGTCGGTGAGCGACGGCGCCTCGCCGTCGGGCGCCACCAGGGCCGACATCAGGTCGTCGCGGGGCTCCGCCCGGCGCTCGGCGGCCAGGGCGGCCACGAAGTCCATCAGCTCCCCGCTGGCCTTGTCGGCCATGGCCACCTGCTCGGGGGTGGGCAGCGGCTCGATGACGGCGGCGTTCTCCTCGATCAGGCTGCGGAACCGGTCGTGGTGCTCCGGGGCCACCCCGATGAGCTCGCACACGATGCCGATGGGAACCCGGTAGGCGACCTCGTTGGCCAGGTCGAACTCGCGCCGTCCGCCGGCGGTGACCTCGTCCAGGAGGCGGTTGACCTTGTCGACCACCCGGGGGCGCATGGCCTCGACGGCCCGGGGGGTGAAGGCCCGGGCCACGGCCCGGCGGAGCCGGGTGTGCTCGGGCGGGTCATGGGCCAGCATGGCCTTGCCCACGTAGCAGGCCGCGGGCCCGTCGCCCAGCTTCTGGGCAATGGACTCGGGCGACCCCCAGGGGCTGCCCAGGGCGGGGTTGCGCAGTGCCTCGTCGCAATCGGCGTGACGGAACAGCCAGTAGACCCCGAAGGGCTCCTGGCGGTAGACGGGCGCCTCGGCCCGCATCCGCGCGTAGGTCGGGTACGGATCGGCGTGCATCACGGGGTCGTTGAGATCGAAGACGACCGAGCCCGATTCCATCGCCGTGGTCATGCTGCCCCCTGGAAGATCGCCGGCGGCCGGAGCGTAACTTGTGGGGGTGGAAGACGAAACCGACATCGGCCTGGCCGCCGTCCTCGGGCGCTGGGCCGGTCGCCGCCAGCGGGCGGCCGACGGGGTCATCCACATCCGGGGCTCGGAGCAGCCCTGGGAGATGACCCCGCAGGGCCGCCTGCGCTACTACGCCCATCTCGGCCGCGACGATCTCGCCAACCCCGACTGGATCGTGTTCCGCCAGGAGATCCGCACCCACACCGGCAGCCACGTCCACCAGGGCGGCCTCGCCCTCTACGTCACCCGGGGGCAGGGCTCCACGACCTGCGACGGGCGCCGGGTGGACTGGAAGGAGGGCGACCTCATCCTGCTGCCCATCATCCCCGGGGGCGTCGAGCACCAGCACTTCAACACCGGCGACGAGCCCTGTGAGTGGATCGCCTTCGCCTACAACCCCTGGCTCGACGCCATGGGGAACGGCTACGAGCAGCGCCAGGTCCACCCCGATTACCGGGGAGGAGACGCATGAGCCTCTACGAGGACCTGTTCCGCCGCCGGGACGAGGAGCGTCGCCGCCGGGAGGACGCCGTCCTGGTGGTGTCGGGCGAGGGTCGGAGCCCGGAGGACTGCGTCCAGGGCCGCCTCCGCTGGTATCTCCATCCCGCCCTCGACGGCGTCGCCCTGCGCACCCTCGGGCTCTACGTCCAGGAGATCCCCCCGCAGGGCCGGTCGGGCCGCTACCGCTGGCAGGGGGGTGAGGCCATCGTGTTCCTCTCCGGGCGGGGTGTCAGCGAGGTTGACGACGAGCGCTTCGAGTGGGAGGCGGGCGACGCCCTCATCGTGCCCGTCCGGGACGCCGGGGTGACGATCTGTCACCACAACCCCCACGATGAGCCCGCCCGCCTCATCTGTGCCTGGCCTGACCTGACCTCCGTCCTCGGCGTGGACATGGGATCGGGTCTGGAACAGCTCGATCCCGCCTGTGGATAAGGAGCCCGGAAATCCACAGGTTTTCCCTGGGTTTTCCTGCTTCCTCCCCACAGGGTCGCGGCGCGACAGTGCAGGCGAGCGTTCGCGGACACGGGCATTCATGCGAGGAGGTGAGGCGCAGGTCCGGATCGTGTCCGCCGGCTGATGCCGGGAGGGCGGGCGAGCTTGCGCCGCCCGCCCTCGTGGCTCCGGGGGGGAGACTCGAACTCCCGACCAAGCGCTTAACAGATGTTCACGGAACGTTTTCGTGGTATCGCCTCGTGCCGCCTCGTCCGTAAAAGTGCTGGTCGGGGGGACAGAGCAGGACGAGGCGGCATAGGCCGATACGCCCCGGACGCGGGATGCTCGCGGGATCCTCGCGGGACGGGTGGCGACTTCGGACCGCCTTGTCGCTGACCACGGATCGTGGGCGCAGGCCAAGGCGAGGAGACCGCCGAGCGGTCGTTGGCCGCCAACGGTCGAGCCTCGATTCGCTCGCGAGCGCATCGACCACGGTGGCCGGTCGCCCAGCAGCGCGTGGGTTGACTTTGGCGACGTGGAGCGCTGAATGGCAGCGGACGGTCGTCCACCTCCGGCCATCGACGCAGCGCATCTACGACGTCAACATCCGCAACCACATCCTGCCCGAACTCGGCGTGGTCGAGCTCGGGAAGCTGACGCCGTCGATGCTGCGCGGCTGGCTTGCGGGTCTGGCCGCCAAAGTCGGTCGCCGAGGCAAGACCCTCGCTCCGGGTTCCGTGTCCCAGGCCTACCGCACCTTGAACCGCCTCCTCGAGGCGGCTGTCGAGAACGAGCTGCTTGGACGGAACCCGCTGCGGGGCGTCAAGCCGCCGCGGGTCGAGGCGGAGCCGATGCGCTTCCTGACCCACGACGAGGTCGCCACCCTGGCGGCCGCCATCGATCCCAGGTACCGGGCCTTGGTGCTCCTCGCCGCCTACTCGGGCCTCCGGGCGGGCGAACTGGCCGCTCTCCGCCGTAAGCACGTCGATCTCCTTCACCGCAGCGTCACCGTGGTCGAACAGGTACAACGCATCGGCGGCCAGCATGTGGTCCTGCCCCCGAAGAGTGCAGCAGGCCGCCGCTCCGTGGCCCTGCCGGCGCTGGTCGCGGCGGCGTTGCAGGACCACCTGGTCGTCTACGGTGAGCCAGGGCCCGAGGGCCTCGTGTTCCCGGCGCCCGGAGGAGGTTTCCTCCGGCCGGAGAACTTCCGTACCCGTGCGTGGCTCCCCGCGGTAAAAGCGGCCGGCGTCGCCCCTCTGCGGGTCCACGATCTGCGCCACACCTGCGCCTCGTTGGCGATCGCCGCGGGTGCCGACGTGAAGGTCCTGCAGCGGATGCTCGGGCACGCCTCGGCGGCGCTCACGCTTGACCGGTATGGGCACCTCATGCCCGGTCAGGAGCGCAGTGTGGCTGATCGACTCGATGAGATGGCTCGCCGGGCCACCCCGGTCGAGAGCGCGCCAGCCACCTCGATCCGGGGATGATTTATCTTGAGCGCCGTGAGGACGTAGCCGTGACCGATCGGTGGGCCTTGCGGGTCACGCTGCCCGCCGATGCGCGGGCGTCAGATCGTCCACCTCGACATCGCCGTACACTGAGGGCATGTCCGCCGTCGAGCGTGATCCGACTGATCCAGTGGTGCTGACCGGCCGGCTGGCCCGCTGGCTGTCCGACCGCGCCGTCGCCGAAGGCCGTACGGAGGCCGAAGTCGTCGAGGAAGCCCTGACGGTGCGCTGGGGGCGCGAGCTGGGGGACGCGTACCGGGATCTCTGGGATGCGAGCGAGAGCCTCGGCGAGGCCGAGGCCGAGGAGCTCGTGCAGGCTGAGGTGTACGAGCCACGTCGGGAGCAACGTCGCCGGACGGGCTGAAGCGCGTCGTCGTCGACCCGGGTGTGCTCGTTTCGGCCGCGCTGTCGCGCCTCGGGAACCCGGCGAGGATCGTGGAGGCCGCCCGGGTGGGTCGCTTCGTCCTTGTCGCCTCGCCCAAGCTGCTCGCCGAACTGGACGACGCGCTGAGCCGGCCGAAGATCGCAACGCGTCTCGATCCGGACGGGCTTCAGCGCCTCCGCGAGGTGATGGCCGCCGCACCGGTGAGCGGAGATCCGCCTGCTCTGGCCGTGAGCCGCGATCCGAAAGACGACTATCTCATCGCCCTCGCTCAACACAGTGGGGCGGCGTGCCTCATCTCTGGTGACCAGGACCTGACCGTGCTTGTGGACGTCGTCCCACCGGTGAGAACTCCGGCGGCCTTCCTCGAGGACCTGAGCACCTGGTGAAGCGGCTCGAGCCGTATAGCCAACAGCCTACGGCCGCTGGCGTGAGCGCTTACGGACGGCCACGGCACGTGCGAAACAAGGGTGTGGTCACGACATTACCGGCCGTGGCCGCGGGATTTTCGCGGGATCGCCGCGGGATCGAGGCCGAAAACGAGAAGCAGGCCAGCGCCGAAACAGCCGCTGACCTGCTCCCCGCATCGGCTCCGGGGGGGAGACTCGAACTCCCGACCAAGCGCTTAACAGGCGCCCGCTCTGCCGACTGAGCTACCCCGGAATGACCGGGAGAGGATATCAGCGACGGCATCCCCTGCCGCGGGAGGCTGATCAGTAGGTGAACTCCCGTTTGCCCTGATCACGCCACAACCCCATCGGTTCAGTAACCTGATCCGTCGGTTCGGACGAACAGTGGGGGAACCGTGTCGCGTGCCTACCGGCACAATCTGAACGGGAGTCAGCTTCAGCCTGGCGAGGTCCAGTTGGAGATCGACACCGTGACGCTGCGCTTCGGTGGGGTACGGGCGCTCGAGGACGTGGGCTTCAAGGTGGCCCAGGGCGACATCCACGCCATCATCGGCCCCAACGGCGCCGGGAAGACGAGCCTCCTCAACTGCATCAGCGGGCTGTACCGCCCCCAGGTCGGGTCGATCACACTGCACGTCGACGGAAAGGCGACCCGGGAACTGACCAGGACCAAGCCCAGCCGGATCGCCCGCTTCGGCGTGGCCCGGACGTTCCAGAACATCGAGCTGTTCCGGGCCATGACCGTGCTCGAGAACCTCATGCTCGGGCGCCACGTGCACATGAAGCACAGCCTCACCCGCTCCTTCCTGTGGTTCGGCCCCTCCCAGCGCCAGGAGATCAGGGAGCGGGAGCTGGTCGAGGAGGTCATCGACCTGCTCGAGATCCAGTCGGTGCGCACCCGGACGGTGGGGGCACTGGCCTACGGGTTCCAGAAGCGGGTCGAGCTGGGCCGGGCGTTGTGCATGCAGCCCTCCGTCCTCCTACTGGACGAGCCGATGGCGGGTATGAACGCCGAGGAGAAGGAGGACATGGCCCGCTTCATCCTCGACGTCAACGAACTGGCCGGGGTGACCACCGTGCTGATCGAGCACGACATGGGAGTGATCATGGATATCTCCGACCGCGTGAGCGTGCTCGACTTCGGGCGCTGCATCGCCGACGGGACGCCCGAGGACGTCGGGGCCGACCAGGCCGTGCGCGACGCCTATCTCGGCCAGGAGGCACACGCATGAACCGGGCCACCAGGCTCGTCCACGAGCCCATGCCCCTCGACGAGAACACCACCTTCCCCAAGCTCCTGGCCGAGCTCGACCGGCGCTACGGCGACACCCGCACCGCCACCCAGGAGAAGCGCTACGGCATCTGGCAGGCCCTCACCTGGAGCCAGCTCCACACCCGGGTGCGCGACTTCGCCCACGGCCTCGCCTCGCTGGGGGTGCAGGCGGGCGAGGTGGTGGCGGTCCTGGGCGACAACCGGCCGGAATGGATGATCAGCGAGGTGGCCGCCCAGTCCCTGGGCGGCTGCACCGTCGGCATCTACCCGACCAGCGTCGGCGAGGAGGTCGTCCACGTCCTGACCGACGGCAAGGTCCGCCTCGTCGTGGCCGAGGACCAGGAGCAGGTGGACAAGATCGTCGAGCTGAAGGACCAGCTGCCCGGCGTGGAGGCCGTCGTCTACTACGACCCCCGGGGACTGGAGAGCTACGACCTGCCCTACCTCCACGAGTTCACGGCCGTGGAGGCCAGGGGTCGGGAGTGGGCCGCAGAGCATCCCGGCTGGCTCGACGAGCAGATCGGCCGGGGCAAGGGCGGCGACATCGCCGCCATCTGCACCACCTCGGGAACGACGGGCCGGCCCAAGCTGGCCATGCTCTCCCACAACAACCTCCTGGACATGGGCCGGTCGCTCATCTCGGTGGACCGCATCGGGCCCGGGGACCGCTACCTGTCGTTCCTCCCCATGGCCTGGATCGGCGAGCAGATGATCACCATGGCCTACTGCCTCCAGGCCGGGCTGACCATCAGCTTCGCCGAGGAGGCCACCACGCAGCGTTCCGACTACCGGGAGCTGGGCCCGAACTTCGTGTTCAGCCCGCCGCGGATCTGGGAGGACCTGCTGTCGTCGGTCATGGTCCGGGTGGGGGAGGCGGGTTGGCTCAAGCGCAGGGTCTTCGGCTGGGGCTACGGGGTGGGTGACCGCTACGCGGCCGCCAAGCTCAAGGGGAAGACGGCGGGGCCGGGGCTCAAGGTCCTCCACCGCGTCGCCGACGCCGTGGCGCTGCGGCCCGTGCGCGACCAGCTCGGGCTCACCCGCATCCAGCGCTGCTACACCGGCGGTGCCCCCCTGGGGCCGGACGTGTTCCGCTTCTTCCACGCCATCGGCGTGAACCTCAAGCAGATCTACGGTCAGACCGAGATCTGCGGGATCGCCGTCATGCACACCGACGACGACATCAAGTTCGCCACCGTGGGCAAGCCCTGCCCCGGGACGGAGCTCAAGATCGCCGACAACGGCGAGATCCTGCTGCGCAACTCGTCCGTCTTCCAGGGCTACTACGGCAACGAAGCGGCGACGGCCGAGGCCGTGGATGCCGAAGGATGGCTCCACACCGGTGACGCCGGCTACCTGGACGAGACCGGCCACCTGGTCGTCATCGACCGGGCCAAGGACGTCATGGAGGCCGCCGACGGGACCCGTTTCTCGCCCGCCTTCGTCGAGAACAAGCTGAAGTTCTCCCCCTACGTCGAGGAGGCCGTGATCTTCTGGTCCGAGAGCACCCCGGACATCACCGCCATGCTCAACATCGACCCCTCCACCACCGGCGCATGGGCCGAACACGAACGCCTCAACTACACGACCTACACCGACCTGGCGGGCAAGGCCGAGGTCCGCCGGCTGATCGCCGAGGAGGTCGCCCGGGCCAACGAGGACCTTCCCGAGAGCGTCCGGATCCGGCGCTTCGTGCTCCTCCACAAGCAGCTCGACCCCGACGACGACGAGATCACCCGGACCCGCAAGGTGCGCCGGCGGGTGATCAACGAGCGCTACGCCGGGATCATCGAAGCGCTGACCCTCGGCCACGACTCGGTGACGGTGAAGTCCACCGTCACCTACCAGGACGGCAGCAAGGTGACCCGCGAGGTTCCGCTGCACATCGTGTCCATGGAGGGTTTCGTGCCCAAGGAAGGTGGGCGACGGATGGCCTTCGGAGCCCGGTAGTGGAGAAGTTCCTGCTCCTCACCTTCGGCGGCCTGGCCAACGGCGCCGTCCTCGCTCTCGGCGCGCTCGGGTTCGTCCTCATCTTCAAGGCCACCGAGGTGGTGAACTTCGCCCAGGGCCAGTTGCTGCTGATCGGGGCCTTCATGGTCTATACGGCCCAGGTGACCTGGGGGCTCCCCTGGCCGCTGGCCATCGTGGCCGCCATGATCGCCACCGCCCTGCTCGGCCTGGCGATCGAACGGCTGGTGTTGCGGCCTCTGGTCGGGGAGGCGTCCTTGTCGGTGATCATGGTCACCATCGGGCTGGCCTCCGTCCTGGGCGCCATCGGACTCTTCGTCTGGGGCACCGATTCCCGGCCCGAGCCGGACTTCATGCCCACGGGGCGGTTCGAGCTCTTCAACGTCCGCTTCGCCCACGACAGCGTCGTCACCATCGTCGTCGCCGTCGTCGTCCTGGCCGCGGTCGGCCTCTTCTACCGCTACTCCCGTCAGGGCATCGCCATGCGGGCCGTGGCCGACGACCAGCAGGCGGCGATGGTCCAGGGCATCAACGTCAACCGCATCTTCGGCATGGCCTGGGCGCTGTCGAGCATGAGTGCGGTCGTGGGCGGGCTGCTCCTGGCCAGCATCAACGGGCAGTACAACCTCCAGGACATCCAGTTCTTCGGGATCTACGTGTTCCCGGTGGTGATCCTGGGCGGCCTGGACTCGCTGCTCGGCACGGTGGTGGGCGGCGTCATCGTCGGGATCCTGGCCCAGTACGTCGGGGGCTACATCTCCACCGACCTCCAGGAGGTCCTTCCCTTCGTCGTGCTCGTCCTGATCCTGCTCATCAAGCCCTACGGGCTCTTCGGTGAAGTGCGGATCGAGAGGGTCTGATGGCCAGCGCCACCGGCGTCTACCACACGACCTACCGGAAGGACTTCGCCCTCCGTCACACCCGGGCGCAGTGGATCCGCCTCGCCCTCATCGTCATCACGGCCGTGGCCCTGCCCTTCGTCCTGCAGGACAACACCTTCTGGATGACGGCTCTCGTCCGCTTCCTCATCTTCGGGATCGCCGTGGTCGGGCTCATGGTGCTGACCGGCTACACCGGCCTGGTGAGCCTGGCCACCGGGGCCTTCCTCGGCGTCGGCGCCTACGCCACCGCCAACGTGGCCAGCCGTTACGGGTGGCCCATGCCCGTGGGTGTCCTGGTGGGGACGCTGATCGCCGCCCTCATCGGGGCCCTGTTCGGGCTCCCGGCCCTGCGGCTCAAAGGCCTGTACCTCGCCATCACCACGCTGGCCGCGCAGTACATCCTGACCAACGTCTTCCGGAACTGGGACTACCTCACCGACGGTGCGGGGAACATCGCAGCCCGGGCCCCGTGCATCGGGGGGAGTGGCACCGGCAAGCTGTGCACGGGCACGAAGCTCGACAGCGACTTCGCGTGGTACTGGATCGCACTCGTCTGCCTGGTCATCGTCGTCATGGCGGTGCGCAACCTCTTCCGGACCGGGCTCGGACGGGCCTTCATCGCCATCCGCGACCAGGACATCGCCGCCGAGGTCATCGGCGTCAACGTCGGCCGCTACAAGGTGCTCGCCTTCGCCATCGCCTGCGGGCTCGCCGGCTTCTCGGGAGCCCTCAACGCCCACTGGCGTCAGGTCGTCACCTACGAGCGCTACGAGATCGGCGAGTCCTTCCTGGCCGTGGCCATGATCATCATCGGAGGGCTCGGCTCGGTGGCCGGTGCCGTCTACGGCGCCGGCTTCATGATCTTCCTGGAATCGTTCATCGAACGCGCCGGGCAGGACTACCGGACGATGTTCGAAGACCTCGGCCTCAACGTGTCCGCCGTCAAGCTGTTCGCTTTCGGAGCCGTGATCGTGCTCTTCCTGCTGCTCGAGCCCCGCGGTCTGGCGCGGCTCTGGCAGCGGGCCAAGGACTACTTCCGGCTCTGGCCGTTCCGTTATTGAGGAGTCCCCGGGGTGCCATGTCCCGGGGAGCACGTCCCAGCACACAAGGAGGAGGCATGCATCGATTGGCGAGGAAGCTCGTACTCTTCGCCGCCGCCGCCCTTCTCGCGGGAGCCTGCGGCGGGGGGGATGACGGTGGTGGCAACGAGGGCGCGCAGCCTGAGGGAGGAGACAAGAAGGCTGTCATCGTCGGAGCCATCTTCGATCAGTCCGGACCCACGTCGGACGTAGGCACGCCCTATTCCCAGGGCATCCAGGACTACGTCAAGTTCAGGAACGACAGCGGTGGGATCGACGGGCACAAGATCGATCTCCGATTCTCGGACTTCGGCTACAAGGTCCCCAACGCCGAGCAGCTGTACTCCCAGTATGTCTCGGAGGGCGCGATCGCCTTCATGGGCTGGGGAACGGCCGATACCGAGGCGCTGCGGACCCGGGTCACGAGCGACGAGATCCCGTTCATGTCGGCCTCCTACGCCGAGACCCTGGCCAACCCGGAGGAGACGCCGTTCAACTTCTTCCCGGGCCCGAGCTACTCGGCGCAGTTCCGGGCCGTCCTCAAGTACGTCAGCGAGCAGGAGAAGGGCGCCCAGGTCAAGCTGGCGGTGTTCCACCACGACAGCCCCTTCGGCACCTCCCCCATCGAGGACGGGCAGAAGTACATCGACGAGAACAAGCTCAAGATC
>JBOGFE010000289.1:0-8947 GCA_050741935.1 Acidimicrobiia bacterium
GGCTGCACCCGGCCGAGTCGGTGCGGACCATCACCTCTCGCCCCACCAGTTCGGGGTCGTCGCCGGGTCGGTGCCCCACGGCGATCTCGCCGGGGAGCTGGGCCACGGCCGCGTCGAGGACCTCGAGATGATCCGCGATCGTGTTCGCCCCGGCGTTCCCCGGCCGTAACCGCACGGAGAGGGCTTCGCCGGTGGCATCGGCGAAGCAGAACATCGGGTGGAACCCGAACCCGCTCTTGTAGGTGGCGGCAGTGCCTTGCTTGTTCTCCGAGTGGATCTCCATCAGCGACGCGTCGATATCGAGAACGACCTGGGCGGTGCCCGTCGTGGCCGAGGAACGCCGCCACACCCTGGCCCGGACCTCGGCCATCGCCTCCCACAGCCCGGCCAGAGTCGCCGGGTCGATGCGGCGGAAGGTCCGGTACAGCGTCGAGTCCGACGGCACCGAACCGAACAGAGCCCGCTGGGAACGGAGGTGTTCGATGTCCGAACAGGCCTCGCCGCCACCGGTCAGCATCAACATCGCCTGCGTCAGGACCTTCCCCCGGTCGTGGAACGGGAGACGTTCACCGGTCATCGAGATGCGAGCCGACAGCGAATCACCCAGCCCCAACCGATCGGCAAAAGCACCAAGAGCGTGCAGGCCGACATGGGCCACAACCCCGTCGCCGCCGCCCTCCACCACCACCGCCACCGTGCTGTTAACGTTCACCTTACGGGTGCCCTCCCTGACCAGGTCTTCCGACGCTTCGAGAACGTCAGAATCCCTTGTCCGGAGGGCACTCCCGCGGATACCCGACCGTCAGCTCACAGACCCACGTGAACGATCGGGGCTAATGCTCGGCGACGTCCGCGAACAGGCGCTTGGCATCCGCAGGATTGATCCAGTCGCCCCTCGCCATGTCGGCCCGGGTCGTAGCCAGGAACCGATCGGCATCGACCTTCTTCGTGAACTCCTTCGCCCGCTGGCGCGCGTCGGGATCTCGATACCGGGCCTGCCAGGCGACGGTCCCGTCGTGGCGGAGCTTCCTCCGTGGGTTCATGGTGGCCATGGCTCTGCTCCCTCAGCCTGCGACGCTCGCCGACCGACGATACCGAGGGGGTGTGTCACTCACGCCGGGACCTCGCCTCTTCGGCCACCCGCCGGTCGATCCACTCGGAGACGTCAGCCGCCCGGTACCGGAGGTGCCGTCCCACCCGCAGGCCCAACGGCCCGACGCCCTTGTGGCGCCACTGGTACAGCGTCCTGACCGGTACGCCGAGGACCTCGGCCACCTCGTCCACGGGGAGCAGCGGCCGCACCGTCGTGTCCGTCCTCACGCCGATCGGCTTCACCATCGGTCCTCCCCGAGCTTCCATCGGTCCTGTTCCGAATGGAGGACTGGCGCGCCTTCGCCCGGAACGCGACGGCAAAGCCGTCCCGATCGCGATCGGCTCCCCCGACGCACGACGAACGAGAGGCCCCCAGCTATCGGTGCCCGGGGTCCCGCCCTCCGTCTGCGGCACACAGGCAAGCTCCACACAGACTTGCAGGTAGCCGAACGGCTACCGGTCATGGGGGCCCGACGAGCGTCGCTCGCCCACTGCCCCCTCGTCCCCAGCCCGTGTCGCACGATGCGCCCCTCCCTCCCGTCTGGGCCATCCGGCCTGGCTCCGTCCTCACTCCCCCCTATGCGCGCTCAACCAGCCCGAACGCGACCACCAGAACGAGATTTCGGTCCCCGTCTCCTCTCAACAAACGAGCCCAGGAAGCGTCAAAGACTTGCCGTGTCCGCTGTTCAGCCGGACACGGCGCTTGCCATATCAGGCGAGAGCGTGTTTGCCCGGTCGCCCGTCGGTGGGCAAGAGGCGTTGCCCGGTCGCCGACGCGCCGGCACACCCACGCCCGGCGAGTGCTCAGCCCCGTTGGCGTCCACGGCGTTCAGGTCTGAACAGGCTGGGGCCATCAGCCCGACGGCACTGCTCGGGCGGGCGAACGGGGTGGCCCAGGTCCACGCCAGGTCCACATCAGGTCCACACGACGGCGAAAACGCCTGGAAGCTGACGAGAACCGCTGAGCAACAACCGGAAGACTATCTGAGCAGGTCAGCGGCTGTTTCTTGGGCCGTCACGGGAGACTGCCCCGCTCCCGTGCTCCCCGCCCTCAGCGCCCGTGGCAGAACTTGTACTTCTTGCCGCTGCCGCAGTAGCAGGGCTCGTTCCGGCCCGGTGTCTTCTCCACCCGGACGGGGGCCGGCACCCCGGCGTCCTGGGCACCGTCGGCCGCCGCGGCTGCCATCTCGGTGTCGCCTGAGGCCTTCGCCTCGGCCGCCGCCGCCGTGCGCAGCGCCTGCGACCCCTGCACCGGGTCCTCGGGGGCGGAGTAGGTCAGCCGGCGGGCGGGCTGGGCCGGCGCCTCCTGCTTGACGACCTGGAGGTGGAACACGTAGCGGACGAAGTCGTCCTCCACTGCTCCCATCATGGCCTCGAACATGTCGAAGCCCTCGCGCTGCCACTCCACCAGCGGGTCCTTCTGGCCCATGGCCCGCAGGTTGATGCCCTCCTGGAGGTAGTCCATCTCGTAGAGGTGCTCGCGCCACTTCTGGTCCATGACCGACAACATGACGCGGCGCTCGATCTCGCGCAGCTGCTCGGACCCGAGCTGGGCTTCCTTCTCCTCGTACTTGCCCAGGGCGTCGGCGATCAGCATCTCGGCCATGTCCTGGGGCCTCCCCAGCGCCTCCAGCTGGGCCACGGTGACCGAGGTGGGGAAGTAGGCCTGGAGGTACTTGAGCAGCTCGGGCAGGTCCCACTCCTCGGGGAACTGCCCGGGGCAGAAGGTCTCCACCGCCCGGGTGATGCTGTCCTGGATGGCCTCCAGCGCCTGGTCGCGCAGGTCCTCGCCGTCGAGCACCTGCTGGCGGCGCTTGTAGACCACCTTGCGCTGCTGGTTCATGACCTCGTCGTACTTGAGGACGTCCTTGCGGATCTCGAAGTTGCGGTCCTCGACGGTGCGCTGGGCCCGCTCGATGGCCTTGCTGACCATCTTCGCCTCGATGGGAACGTCGTCGGGGAGGGCCTTGCCCATCACCCAGTTCATGGCCCCGGTGGCGAAGATCCGCATGAGCTCGTCTTCCAGCGAGAGGTAGAAGCGGCTCTCCCCCGGGTCGCCCTGGCGCCCGGACCGGCCCCGGAGCTGGTTGTCGATCCGACGTGACTCATGGCGCTCGGTCCCGAGCACGTAGAGGCCGCCGAGCTCGAGCACGTCCTGGTGCTCGGCCGCGCACTGCACCTTGAAGGCCGCCATCAGCTCCTGGTAGCGCTCCGGGGCTTCCTCGGGCGTCAGCCCGTCCCGCATCAGCTCCTGCTTGGCCAGGCCCTCGGGGTACCCGCCGAGGAGGATGTCGACGCCCCGTCCGGCCATGTTGGTGGCCACGGTGACGGACCCGACCCGCCCGGCCTGGGTCACGATGGTGGCTTCCTTCTCGTGCTGCTTGGCGTTGAGGACGGCGTGGGGGATGCCCCGCTTCTCCAGCTGGCGGGAGAGGTACTCCGACTTCTCCACCGAGATGGTGCCCACCAGAATGGGTTGGCCGGCGGCGTGGCGCTCGACGATGTCGTCCACGCAGGCGTTGAACTTGGCCTCCTCGGTCTTGTAGATCAGGTCGCCCTCGTCGTCGCGGATCATCGTCTTGTGCGTGGGGATGGGCACGACCTCGATGGCGTAGGTGTGGGCGAACTCCCCCGCCTCGGTGAGGGCCGTACCCGTCATGCCGGCCAGCTTGTCGTAGAGGCGGAAGTAGTTCTGGAGGGTGATGGTGGCCAGGGTCTGGTTCTCCTCCTTGATCCGCACGCCCTCCTTGGCCTCCACCGCCTGGTGGAGCCCTTCCGACCAGCGCCGGCCCTCCAGGATGCGACCGGTGAACTCGTCGACGATCTTGACCTCGCCGTCCTGGATGACGTAGTCGACATCCCGCTTGAACAGCTCCTTGGCCCGCAGGCCGGCCTGGAGCTGGTGGACGAAGTTCTGGTTGACGTTGTCGTAGAGGTTCTCGACGCCGAGGGCGTCCTCCACCCGGGAGATCCCCTCCTCGGTGGGGGCCACCGTGCGCTTCTTCTCGTCGACGTCGTAGTCCCGTTCGGCCACGAGCCCCCGGACGATGCGGGCGAACTGGTTGTAGATGGCGGCGGCGTCGTCGACGGGCCCGGAGATGATGAGGGGTGTGCGGGCCTCGTCGATGAGGATGGAGTCGACCTCGTCGACGATGGCGAAGTTGTGGCCCCGCTGGACCATGTGGGCCCGGCTGGGGGCCATGTTGTCGCGCAGGTAGTCGAAGCCGAACTCGTTGTTGGTGCCGTAGGTGATGTCGGCCCCGTAGGCGCCCCGCTTGTACTCGGCGTCGCCCAGATGGGGGATCACCAGGCCCACGGTGAGGCCGAGGAACTGGTGCACCTGGCCCATCCACTCGGCGTCGCGCTTGGCCAGGTAGTCGTTGACCGTGATGAGGTGGACCCCGTTCCGGGTCAGACCGTTCAGGTAGGCGGGAAGGGTGGAGACGAGCGTCTTACCCTCGCCCGTCTTCATCTCCGCCACCCAGCCGAAGTGGAGGGCGGCGCCGCCCATGAGCTGGACGTCGTAGTGCCGCTGGCCGAGTACGCGCCGGGCGGCCTCCCGCACGGTGGCGAACGTCTCGGGCAGGAGGTCGTCGAGGTCTTCGCCCCGGTCGAGGCGGGCGCGGAAGTCGGCCGTCCGGGCCGCCAGGGCCTCGTCGGAGAGGCGTTCCACCTCCCCCTCGAGCTGGTTGACGAGGGGGACGAGGCTCTCGAGCGTCTTGACCTTCTTGCCCTCGCCGGCGTGGAGGATCTTGCTGATGAGGCCCATAGGGACCCAGAGTCTACCGACGCCTCCCGGCTCCGCCCGCTCGCTCCCGAGGGGAAATGTCCACCCCGGCCGGTAGCATCGCCCCGTGGCCGACACCCTGTCCCCCGGGGCGCGGGGTGTCCCCGCCGAAAACGAGGTGGTGGCCCCTCCCCCCGACCCCGGTGCCCTCCCCCGGCGCCACTCCTGGCCCGTGACCTGGGCCGGGCTGGTGGTGGGGACGGCGGTCGCCCTGGTGCTGGTGGCGCCGGCCTTCGGCCCGCGGCCGCCGGCGGGCGAGGACGTCATGGCCCACCTGGTGCGGGCCGACTTCGGCATCCCCCAGCTGGTGGCCCGGGGCCGCCTCGACGGCTGGTTCCCCCGCTTCTTCGTCGGCCATCAGGAGTTCCTCGTCAACGGCCCCGGCCTGGTGTGGCTCATGGCGCTCCTGCGGGGAGCGACCTTCGGGCTCCTGTCCAACACGGGCGCCCTCAAGGTCGTCTCCGTCGGCTCCTACGTGGCCCTCGTACCCGCCGCCTGGTTCCTGGCCCGGTCCTTCGGTCTCTCCGGCCGGGCCGCGGGGCTGGCGGCCGCCTTCTCCCCCTGCGTGTCGAACCCCTTCGGGCTGGGCCTGCAGGGGCTGTTCAACGTCGGCCTGATCTCGCACCAGGTGGGAGCGGTGCTGTTCTGCGTCGCCCTGGGCGCCTGCCTCCGGCTCCTGTCCGACCCCGGGTTCCGCTGGAGGGCCCTGGCCGCCACCGCCCTGGCCGGGCTGGCCATCACCCACCTCCTCTCCGCCCTGGTGCTGGCCGTGGTGCTCGTCCTCGGCCTGGTGATCCTGGCCTCCATGCGGGGCCTGTCCGGGCCAGGCCTGCGCCGGCTGGCCGGCGCCGGTCTGGCCGCCGGCGGCCTGGCCGGGTTCTGGCTCCTTCCCCTGCTCGTCCATCGCGACCTGCGCGGCATCGTCACCACCTGGGGCACGCCCCCCATCGGTGAGCGGCTGGCCGCCATCGCCCGGGGCGATCTCCTGTTACCCACCGGCATGGGGGCGGTGGCGGTGGTGGCGGCCGTCTATCTCCTGACCCGCCGGAGGCGGTTGTCGACGGTCCTGGCGCTGGTCCCCTTCGCCTACCTGGGCGTCGCCCACGGCTCGCTCGGTTGGCTGGGCCAGAACGAGCTGACGCTCCAGCTGGCCAACCGGGGGCTCGGCTACGCCGGCCTGCTCGGGGTGCTGGGCGTGGCCGCCCTGGTGGCCGGCGTCACGGCCCGGCTCGGAACGACGGGGCACCTGGCCACGCTGGCCGCGGCCGCCGTCCTCACCTTCACCGCCGCGCCCGGACGGAACGCCGCCGGCCAGCTCGACGAGCCCATTCCCCAGATGCGGGCGGCCGCCTTCGCCCTCGAGCAGCTGGTGCCCGACGGGGCTCGCTTCGCCACTCAGCGGGACTTCCCCGCCGAGATCACCCGCACCGGGGTGATCCATCCCGAGACGTGGCTCGCCCGGGTGAGCGGGCTCAACTCCCTCAACGGCTTCAACGCCGAGTCGTCCAACACCCCGGCCGCCGCCTTCGCCGCCGACAAGCTCGACGACTCCACTCCCCGGTCCTCGGCCCGCCGGATGTCCCGCTTCGGTGTCACCCATGTGGTCACGACCGGGCAGGAGCTCTACAACCGGCTGACCGCCTCCGGCCGCTTCGAACCCGTCTGGCGGGACCCGCCGATGGCGATCCTCCAGGTCGTCCCCGACTCGGGCCAGCCCGACCCCGCCTCCCAGGTCAGCGCCACCCGCCCGATCCTCGCCCGCCTCACCACCGCCCGCCCCGAACATCTCGGCATCGAAGTCGAAGCGACGGCGCCCTCCGACGTGACGGTGGCCCTGGCCTGGTCCCCCAAATGGCACGCCCGCCTCGACGCCCGCCCCGTCGACCTCCGCCGCACCCGCGACAACCTCATGGCCGTCCAAGTCCCCCCCGGCCCATCCCGCCTCGAGCTCATCTACCGAAACGACATCTGGGACCGCCTAGGCCCCACCCTCACCCTCCTCACCCTCCTCACCGGCGCGCTCCAACTGCGACGCCACCGCCGAAGGACCGCCAGCGAGGGAGGGCCGATAAGCGACAGCGAGGGAGAGCGGAGCGGCGACAGCGAGGGAGGGCGGAGGAGGGCATGTCCGGAGGAGGACGTGGGGTTGTCCGACGAAGGAGCATGCCCTCATCCGACCGACCGGGCCTAGCGACCGACCGGGCGAGCCGGCCGGAGGCGGGTCAGCCGATGTCGAGCAGCTTCTCCCGCACCGCGTACACGACCGCCTCCATGCGCGAGTGCAGCTGCAGCTTCTCCAGGATGTTGCGCACATGGTTCTTCACCGTGTTCTCCGCGATGAAGAGCTGCTCGGCCACGTCCCGGTTGCTCATCCCCTGAGCCACCAGCTTGAGCACCTCGAGCTCGCGGGTCGTGAGTCGGGGGGCGGCCAGCCGCGGCTTCTCGTCGGCTTGCTTGGCCAGCGCGTTGAACTCGTTGAGCAGCTTGGAGGCCATCGACGGCGACAGCAGGCTCTGGCCCGTGGTGACCGACCGGATGGCGTCGGCCACCTCCTCGATGGAGATCTCCTTGAGCAGGTAGCCGTTGGCGCCCGCCTTGATGGCGTCGAAGAGATCGTCCTCCTCGTCGGACACCGTGAGCATGACGATCTTGACCGAGGGCACCAGCTCCCGGATGGCCCGTGCCGCCTCGATCCCGTTCAGCTTGGGCATGCGGACGTCCATGAGGACCACGTCGGGCACGAACTCCTCGGTCTTGGCGATGACCTCGGTACCGTCCTGGGCTTCGGCCACCACCTCGATGTCGGGCTCGGACTCCAGCACCATGATCAGGCCGCGCCGGAAAAGGGCATGGTCGTCGGCGATGAGAACCCGAACCCGGTCCTGGCCCGCAGGGATGTCCGTCACAGGCTGATGCCTCGCCTTCTCCGTGCTCAGCCCGAAGCCTCGATGAGGCCCAGGTCTCCGTCGTTGCGCCGGTAGATCACGGCCGCCCGACCGCTCTCCGATGAGGTGAAGAAGAAGAAGTCGTGGCCGAGAAGCTCCATTTGGAGGGCGGCTTCCTCGGCCGACATCGGCTTGATCGTGAACTGCTTGACCTTCACGATCCGAGCCGGCTCCTTCTCCTCCTCATCCTCCACCGTATCTGCTGCCGATGCTACCCGGGCGGGGCCGCGATGGGTGCGAGTGACGCGCTTCTCCTTGAGGCGTTTTACCTGGTGCTCGATCTTGTCCACGGCCAGGGAGACCGCCGTGAAGGGCTCTTCGGCCGCGGCGTGGGCCTTCAGGAGATGACCCTTCAAATGGACCAGCACCTCGCACACCTGGTTGTCGGCGATGCGCGGGTTGCGCTCTTCGGAGAAATCGATCTCGGCCCGGCCGTAGCCGTTGGCGAAGCGGTCGAGCTTGCCCATCTGCTTGAGCGCAGCCGAGCGCAGGGTCTCGGAAACCTCGACGTTCTTGCCCCGGATCACGATGTCCACCGGCAACCCCCTCGAGGGACGGGCGACAAGGCCCACGGAATGGACTGGCCACAAGGGCGGCGGGGGGTCGCTGCACCCGGCATCGGGCAACCGATCTCGCCGGGCGGCACGACCACGGACCCGCAGACGGCCATGAGCCAGTATACGCAGCGTCCCGACCGCGGGCTCCTGGGGTCACGCGCCGTGGTGGCCGGCGGTTCCGGTCCGATCTGCGAGCTGCTAGTCCCCGACGTCCGCCCGGCGGGTGGTCTGGCGGTACAGGACGAGGTGAACCAGGCGGTCCACGAGCTCCTCCACCGGAGGGTCGTAGTTCCCGGCCGCAACCTGCTGGCGCAGGCGGCGCACCACGTCCCGGCGCACGCGCCCGGCCGGGTCGGCGGCGTGCGCCGTGGGAACCCGTCCGGCGAACGCCGAAGTGTCGAAGTGCTGTCCCATCCCTGCCATCGTCGACTCCTGTGCGCGCCCAACGAATGGGCTCAATTCAAAAATCGGCTGTCCGGAGCGACGCCTTGAGCCTCCACTGGTAGTTCTTGGCTAGTCGGCGGTCGCCGGGTGGGGCGTGCGGGCGGCCGTCGCCGCGCCCACGG
>JBOGFE010000290.1:0-9380 GCA_050741935.1 Acidimicrobiia bacterium
GGGCTGCCCGAGGACGATCCGCGCCGCACGTACGTCGAGTTCACGCTCGAGCCGGTCGATACGGGCACCCGGCTGACCGTGGTCGAGAGCGGATTCGCGCAGCTGGCGGAGGACGCCTACCGCAAGGCGTACGACGGCAACACCGAGGGTTGGGCGAGCGAGCTCGGCGAGCTGGTCGACTACCTCGATGCCGCCTGACATCGAGGCGGTCGCCGAACAGGTCTTCGTGGCCCTGGCCGACCCGAGCCGGCGCGCCATCCTGGCCGCGCTGGCGTCGGGCGGTCCCGCCACGGCCACCGACCTGGCGGCTCACCTGCTGATCACGCGGCAGGCGATCGCCAAGCACCTGGCCCTGCTGGCCGAGGCGGGCATGGTGACGGCCGAACCGGGGGAGCGGCGCCGGGTGCGGTACCGGCTCTGCTCCGCCCCGATGCAGGTGGCGCAGCAGTTCCTGGCCGCGCTGGCCCGGGACTGGGACGGCCCGCTCGACGCCTTGAAGGACCACCTCAGCCGGTTGAGCCCGGCCATCAGGTGACGGGAGAGGACGACCTGGGAACGCTAAGGATGGAGGCGACGAGGAAGGATGACATCACCATGAAGACACCCCCGATCGTTTCGCTCGGAGAATGGGAGGCGGCGCGGCAGCAGCTGCTGGTGAAGGAGAAGGAGATGACCCGCGCCCGTGATGCGCTGGCCGCGGATCGGCGGCGGATGCCGTGGCTGGCGGTGGAGAAGGAGTATGTGTTCGACGGACCTGCGGGTAAGAAGAGCCTGCTCGACCTGTTCGAGGGTCGTCGTCAGCTGATCGTCTACCGCGCCTTCTTCGAGCCGGGCGTGTTCGGCTGGCCTGACCATGCCTGCCGCGGCTGTTCCCTGGTGGCCGATCAGGTCGCCGATGTCGCCCACCTGAACGCCCGTGACACCTCGTTGATCTTCGCCTCGCGGGCGCCGCAGCCGGACATCGGGCGGGTGAAGGCGCGGATGGGCTGGACGAGGCCATGGGCAGCACGTGGAGTTACCTCGACATCACCGCCCTCGGGCGGCAGGAGAAGTGGGAGGACTCGCCCGAGGGCTATCCCCAGACCCCGCCGTACGAGTGGTGGAACTGGCACGACGAGTACGGCGCCGCCGAGCCGTCGCAGGGGTAGCCGGCCCAAACCGGCGACCCCAATGTCGGCGTCAGTCAATACACTGCCGAGGCAACCGAACTTTCGTAGGGGGAGCCAAGCACGACGCGCACTTGTGTGACTGTCACCCGAGGGGGGGGCCTGTGGCTGTGCCCGACGACTTCGCCGCCGTTGTCGATGCATCTCATGCCGCGCTTGCCGATTTCGTGAAAGGGAACCCCGAGCCCTTCAAGAGGCTGTATTCCCAACGGGACGACGTAAGCCTCGGGAACCCATTCGGGCCGTTCAGGCGCGGGTGGATTGATTGCGCCGACATGATGGAGCGCTCCGCGACGGTCTACAGCGACGGCAACGCCATTGCGTTCGACACCATCGCGATGCATGTAACGCCAGATCTGGGCTGTCTGGTGGAGGTCGAGCGCTACCAGGCGAGGATCGGCGAGCGACCCCAACCCTCCACCGTCACCCTGCGGGTGACGACGATCCTCCGGCCCGAAGACGGCACGTGGAAGATCATCCATCGACACGCCGATCCCATTGCCCACCCTCAACCGCCGGAATCGGTGATCCACAACTGAATTGCGGTACCCGCACCCGGGTCAGCCGGCAGAAGCACTCGACGACCGGGGCTCCCTGGCGGCGGCCACCTCGACCGCTTCGTCGGCGTGCCCACGCGTGACGCGGCTGACAGACGCTCGCCCCCAGGTACCGGGCTCGTTACTGTTCGGCCGAACGAGAGCGCTGTCGGGCCTCTCGCCCCTTCTGGAGGTTGGACCTTGGCTCTGACCGGCAGCGTCGATCTCGAGCCCCTCCGGGCGTCGATGAAGGGTTCGGTCATCGGTGGGGAGGACCCGGGCTACGACGACGCCCGTCGGGTCTGGAACGCCGCCATCGACCGGCATCCGACGGTGATCGCCCGGTGCGAATCACCCGGCGATGTCGCCGCCGCCCTGGCGTTCGCCCGGGAGCAGGACCTGGAGGTCGCCGTGCGCGGTGGCGCGCACAGCGTGGCCGGTGCGTCCTCGTTGGACGACGGCATGGTGATCGACGTGAGCCCGATCAATCAGGTCACGGTCGACCCGGCGGCGAAGCGGGTGCGGGTCGGCGGAGGCGCCTTGTTGGGAGACCTGGACGCCGCGACCCAGGCCCACGGTCTGGCCGTGCCGGCGGGGGTGGTCAGTCACACCGGGGTGGCGGGGCTCACCCTCGGGGGTGGCATGGGCTGGCTGACCCGAATGGCGGGCCTGAGCATCGACAATCTCGTGTCCGCCGAGGTCGTCACCGCCGACGGACGGGTGCTGCGGGCCGACGAGCACGAGAACCCGGACCTGTTCTGGGCCATCCGGGGCGGCGGTGGAAATTTCGGAGTGGTGACCGAATTCGAGTTCCGCCTCCACGAGGTGGGGCCCATGGTGCAGTTCGGGCTCCTCTTCTGGGGCCTCGACGACGGACCCGCCGCCCTTCGGCTGGCCCGGGAGGTCATCCCCATGCTGCCCCGGGACCTCAACGTCATCGTCGGCGGCGTGAACGCCCCGCCGGCGCCGTTCGTGCCCGAGCAGCACCAGCATCAGCTGGGCATCGCCCTGTTCGTGGTCGGCTTCGGGCCCGCCGAGCAACACGCCGAGGCGCTGGCGGGCCTCCGCCAGGCCCTCCCACCGCTCTTCGAGGTGGTGGACTCGATGCCCTACGTGGCGCTGCAGCAGTTCATCGACGACGCCAACGCCTGGGGGTTCCACGGCTACGACAAGGGCTCGTACCTGGGGGATCTCTCCGATGAGGCGATCGGGGTCGTCATGGAGCATCTCCCCCACAAGAGCTCGCCGATGTCCGTCCTGCTGTTCTACCGGTTGGATGAGGCCTACACCGAGATGGGCGAGGACGACACGGCCTTCAGCGGTGGGCGCTCGCCCCGCTATGCCGTGTTCATCGTCGCCGTCTGCCCCACGCCCGAGCTCCTGGTCGCGGAGCGCGCCTGGGTCCGGTCGTTCTGGGACGCCCTCAGCCCGCTCGGCATCGGTGTCGGCAGCTACGTCAACGTCATGAGCGAGTTCGAGGACGACCGGGTGCGCGCCTCCTACGGGGCCAAGTACGACCGTCTGGCCGGCATCAAGCGCGAGTACGACCCCGAGAACGTCTTCCGCCGCAACGCCAACATCAGACCGGCCTGATCACGAGCTCAGGTCAGGAGCCGGACGGCGCGACGCTCGATGCCGGCCAGGCCGCGTTCCCGGGCGGTGGCGAGGGTCTGATCGAGCATCTCCCGGGCCCGCTCGGCGTCGCCAGGCGAGCCCCGGATGAGGAGCATCCGGGCCCACTCCAGCCGGGTGCGGGCCAGCCAGACCGGGGCGCCGATGCGTTCGTGGGTGGCGGCGGCGTCGGCGTAGTGACGCTCCGCCTCGTCGAGGTCGCAGGACGTCGTGGCCAGGACGCCCAGGTGGTGGGTCACGGCGCCCATTGACCCGGCGGACGTGAAGATGATCTGGCCGGCATAGGGCACGAGCAGGTCGAAGAGCTCGGGGGCCCGGTCCCGGTCGCCCAGGTGGGCGCAGACGGCGACGCAGTGGGCCATGGCCGCCATCCAGCCACTGTCTTCGGGCAGGCCGGTGAAGCGCCCGGATGCCAGCACCTCGAAGTGCTCCCTGGCCTCGTCAGGTCGGCCGTCCTCACACACGAGCAGCATCAGGTAGGCCCGGACCGCCACGAGCCGGGGGACCACCGCCAGGAGGTCGACGAAGCGCTTCTCCTCGATGTCGATCGGGGCGCCCTGATCGAGACGAAGGAGGGTCAGGTGGGCCGTCAGGTACATGAGGGCGTCGCGCTGGCCGGTGGTCTGGCCCAGCTCGAACCCGGCGTGGGCCTGGCGCTCGCCCTCGGCCACGTCCCCGGCCAGGAGGGTACGGGCCGTCCGGTTCAAACCCACCAGCCACCGCAAGGTGGGCTGCCCCAGCTCCTCGGTGAGGCGCTCGGCCGCCTCCAGGTCACGGTCGGCCTCCGCCACGTCCCCGAACTCCACCAGGGCCCGGAATCGGAGGAACCGGGCCCGGGCGGTGATGACGGGGTCGCCCAGCCGCTCGGCCAGCGCCACGAGCTCCTCGGTGTCGGCCAGGCGCTCCTCCAGGGTGTCCGGGAAGTAGATCGTGAAGAAGCGCTCGAGGAGGACATGGGCGAGCGTGGCGACGTCGCCGGTCCGGCGGGCGATGGCCAGGGCCTCGTCGGACAGCCGCACCCGTCCCGGCCGGTCGCCGGCGTACATGAGCTCCAGCCCGAGGGCGGCGAGCAGCCGGGCCCGGGCCGGAGTGTCGTCGGGTCCCACCGCCTCGAGCGCGGCCCGGAAGGCCGCCACCCGCTCCTCGTCGATGTCGCCGACCGTACTGGCGTAGGTGCCCCGGATGTTGGCCAGCGCCGCCCGGGCCAGGGCATCGGTGTCGCCCCGCTCCGAGGCCAGGCGCGACGCCAGGAGCAGGGTGTCGCGGTAGGCCGTGTCGCCCGCCCGTCGTTCCGCCTCCCCCAGCGCGATCAGGAGTCCGATCCGGGGCCCGTCGTCGGCCCCCTCGGCCACGCCCAGGAGCTCCAGCGCCTGGCGGTAGTAGAAGACCGCCTCGTCATGGGCCAGCTGGGCCAGGGCGCGATCCCCCGCCCGGGTGGCGTAGTCGACGGCCCGGCCCGTGTCGGCCGCCGGCGCCGATGCCCGGGCCCAGTGGTGGGCCAGGGCCGGGAGATGGTCGTCGAGGGCGCGGCCGTGGGCCGCTTCGATCCCTTCCGCCACCCGGCGGTGCAACGCCACCCGCCGCGCCCCGCTGAGCTCCTCGTAGAGCGTGGCCCGGACCAGGGCATGGGTGAAGCGGTAGCGGGCGCCGCCGGATACTTCGACGAGCAGGCGGGCGCCGATGGCCTCCTCCAGGGCGCCGAGCAGCTCGTCCTCGTCGACACCCGCGGCCCGCTCGACCACGGCGGGCTCGAACTCCAGCCCGACCACCGCCCCCACCGCCAGCACGTGGTTGGTCGACTCGGCCAGGCGCGACAGCCGCCGCCCGACGACGTCGCGGACGCCTTCGGGGATGCCGAGGTCCCCGACGTCGGCGTGGAGCACCCACCGGCCGTCCCGTTGTTCAATGGCCCGGGACTCGGACAGGTGGCGCAGCACCTCGGCCACGAAGAACGGGTTGCCATCCGTCTCCCGCCACACCACCGCGGGCAGCTCCTGGGCCGCCTCGTCGTCGAGGCGGTGGCCGGAGACGGCCTCGAGAAAGGCCGTCACCCCGAGGGTGTCGAAACCCGACAGCGACAGGCGCTCCACCCCGCCCTCGCGCCGGAGCTCGGCCAGGAGGTCGCTCATGGGGTGGCCGCGGCCGATGTCGCTGTCCCGGTAGGTGGCGACGACCAGGAGCCGCAGCGGCTCGGGGGAGCGCAGCACGTGGCGCAACAGCAGCAGCGTGGGCTTGGCCGCCCAGTGGAGATCGTCGAGGACCAGCAGGACGGGCGCCTCGGCCGAGGCGTCCGACAGCCAGGCGGCCAGGGCGTCGAAGAGGCGGTAGCGCTCCGTCTCGGGGTCAGATCGCAGCGGTTCGGGGAGGTCGGGAACGAGCTGGGCGAGGTCGGGCAGCAGTCGGGCCAGCTCCCCGGCGTGGCGCCCCAGGCGCCGCTCCCCGGCTCCGGTCACGTAATGCCGCAGCGCCTCCACGAAGGGCTGGTAGGGAACGCCGAGGTCCTCGTCACAGCGCCCGGCCAGCACGACACCGCCCGTCTCTCGGACGGCGCCGGCCAGCTCGACGGCCAAGCGGGTCTTGCCGATCCCCGGTTCGCCGGCCAGGAGCGCCACCCGCCGCTCGCCCGCCGCCGCCTCCTTCCACAGCAGCACGAGGCGTTCCAGCTCCTCGTCCCGGCCCACGAAGATCCGCCCCGCCCGGGTGAGCAGGGCCGGCATCGGCAGGAGCGGCCCGGCCAGCGGTTCCCAGGTCACCTCGTAGGCCGGCACCGGCGCCGGCAGGCCCTTCAGATCCAGCGCCCCCACCGATGCGAACCGATGGCCACCAGCCGTTCCGGCCAGCAGCCGCACAACCTCGGTCACGAGGATCGTTCCGCCCCCGGCCGCGGCGCACAGCCGCGCCGCCTCGATCACCGGAGTGCCGAAGCAGTCGCCCTCCTCGAAGGCGACGTCGCCGGCGCTGACCCCGATCCGCACCTCCAACGGCACGTCGCCCGCACCCGACCGGTTGTGGCGGTCAAGCGCCTGCTGGATCGCCACCGTTGCCGCCAGGGCGTGCGACGCTCCGGTGAAGGTGGCCATCACCCCGTCACCGAGGCTCTTCACCAGCCTCCCCCGGTGCTCCTCGACCGCCCCCACGATCATCCGGTCATGGCGCCGGCGAAGCTCTTCGGCGGCGTCCTCCCCCAGCCGGGAGCGAAGCTCGGTGGAGCCGACCAGGTCCGTGAAGACCACGATCGCCGTCGACCGTTCCACCCGGCCGCCACTCGCCCCCACCACGTTCGAATCGTAGGGGACGGGGGTTCAGTCGCTCTTGTCGCTCTTGTCCTTGAGGAACCACATGGAAATGAGGAATCCCACGCCAATCACCACGAACATCCCGAAGAAGAACACGTTCGGGTTGAGCTTCGCCAGGAAATCGCCCATGCAGCCCTCCACGAGGACACGAGGTGGTGTTGCGCCAGGGTAGCAACGACGACACCACGCGCCGCCCGGGCGCCGGTGGCGCGAGTTTTCATTGACCTTCGCGCCAGCTGACGTGCTGAACCAGCCGCTCGATGCGCCAGCCGTCCGAGGTTCGGAGCATGTGGTTGTCGTAGGAGCCGCGCAACAGATAGAGCTCGGCGCCGTCGGCGCCCTCGAGGTGATGCTGCGCGTACATGGTCGAGTAGCAGGTCGCCCGGTCGGGGTCGTCGGCGTCGAAGTCGATGACGTGGTTGGGGCTGAGGTGCTGCGTCGCCGTGAGGACGCTGACCGCCTGGCGGACGATGTCGACGAGGTCGTCGCGGGCGAAGTCCGCGGCCGGGAGGCCGTTCTCGGAGTAGTCGGCGTGCACGGGATCGGTGAAGCATTCGGCGAACATCTGCCAGTCACGACGGTCGACCGCCATCGCGTACTTGATGACCCGCTCACTGATGAGGGCGCGGTCTTCGAGGCGGCGAATTCGAGCCTCCAGATCGGCGGCGGCCCTCACGCGTTCTCGGCCCTGAGGTTTTCGAGCGCGGCGCGATCCCAGCCGGCGAGTTCGGCGGCGGCTTCGTATGTGCTCTGGAGGAACTCGAGCAAGGTGCGGTCGGGATCGTCGGCGGCGCGCACCGCTTCATAGGGCAGGATGAACTCGCGGAACTGGTCGCTGTAGGAGGCAGCGCCGGGTCGGACGGGGAAACCGGGGAAGCCGTCGGGTTCGGGATAGGCATAGGCGTAGAAGACGCCTTCGCCACCAGCGCCGGGCCAGTAGCCGGCGCTGCTCACCTCCTTCGAGTACGCCTCCTCCTGGACCCAGTCGGCGCAGTTGGGGACGCCACCTGGATGGCGAGGCGCCACCCGGCCCGAGAAGCGGGTCACGGCCAGGTCGAAGCCGCCCCAGAAGAAGTGGACGGGGCTGGCTTTTCCGGCGAAGCCCCCTCGGAATTCGCTCAAGACCCGGTGGCCTTGGAGCAGCAGCCGCCAGAAGCGGTGAGCGGCGTCGGGGTCGTAGGCGGCGTGTTCGTGGTCGTCCGGGAACGGGATCGCCGTCTCCACCTCGACCGGGCGGGGGAGGATCTCGACCTGGATGCCGAGTTCGTGAAGGGCGGCCATCGTCTCGGCATAGAACGATGCGACCGGTTTGGGCTCGAGGGGCATGGTCCGACGCTCGCCGGAGGTCGTCTCCACGATGAGGCGGTGGCGGCAGAAGTCGAACTCGATCTCGAAACCGCCCGACCCGTAGGGGATCAGGGAAGTGGTCAGGCCTCTGGCCGACACGTACAGGGTGGTGTGCCACCAGTGGTTGACGGCCGGCGTCAGCGCCATGCGGACCTTGCCCACCACCTGGGACCACATGTGAAGGGTGTCGCGTGTGTCCTGCCACTCCTTCATTGGCAGGGAGGGCCAGGTGCGATCAGCCTCAGCGGTACGAAGATCGGGGCTGCTCATCGGTTGGATCCCTCCCCGCCGTCGTCGGCGACCGCCAGAGCCTGCCACGGCCACGGCTGGACCGGGCGACCGACGCGGGACTCAGCTGGTCGAGGCGGACCATTGGGCTATCATAGGGCTATGGCCCGAACGCAAACCATGGTCCAGCTCAGTGATGAGCTCATCGAGCTCGTCGACGCTGAAGCAGCCCGGCGCGGACTTTCCCGCTCGGCTCTGATCCGACAGGCGATCACCGAACATCTCGCGGCCGGCCATGAGGCCGCCATCACCCGCAAGATCGTCGAGGGCTATCAACGGGTGCCGCCGATCACACCCGATGCGTGGGGCCTCCTCGAAGACCACCAGGACGAGGCCACCGTCGAACTGCTCCAGCGTCTGGACGCTGATGAACGCGCCGGAGGCCGAAAGGGGAAGCGGTGGTAGCCCGCGGCGAGGTGTGGTGGTACGAGCATCCGAGGGCCGGACGACGGCCCTTCCTGATCCTGACCCGGACGGAGGCGGTGGCCGTCCTCAATCAGGTCCTGGCCGTGCCCGCCACCACGACCGTGCGCGGGATTCCGACCGAAGTCGGCCTCGACCGAGCCGATGGCATGCCCACCGCCTGTGTGCTCTCCCTTGACAATGTTGCGCTCATCCGCCCGGCGTTTTGCACCAAGCGGATCACGACTCTTTCATCCGAGAAGCTCATGGCTGTCTGCGACGCCTTGAGGCACGCCACCGCCTGCTGAGGCCGCGAGCTACTGCTGGTAGTGCTCCGCACCGGCGGCGGGCAGGCGGACGGTGAAGCGGGTCCGCCCCGGCTCGGAGGTGAAGGCGAGCGTCCCCCGATGGGCCTCGACGATCCGTCGGGCGATCTCGAGCCCGAGGCCGGTGCCCGCCCCGACGGTCTTGGTGGTGAAGAAGGGCTCGAAGAGCCGGGCCTGGACGTCCTCGGGGATGCCGGCGCCGTCGTCTTCTAAGCTAACGGGACGGTGTCCTTCGACGCCGGCGAGGTCATCAAGACCATCCCGGTGCAGGTGATCGGGGACACGGCGCCGGAGCCCGACGAGACCCTCACGCTGACGCTCTCGAACGCCAACCTCAACAACCTGGGCGCCGGCTCCCCGATGGCCGCCACGGGCACGATCTTCGAC
>JBOGFE010000291.1:0-10142 GCA_050741935.1 Acidimicrobiia bacterium
ACCCGGGCGTGGGCGACGCCGTCGAGGCCTTCACCGACCGGGCCGGCCCGCTCGCCATCGGCGAGCTGGTGTGCCTGCGGGAGGCGGTCACCCGCCGGCTCCGGGGCCGGGTCCCGGACGACGAGGCGGAGGAGACCTGGGCCCGGCTCCAGATGGCGCTCGACCGGGCCATGGCCGGCGCGGCCCGGCGGGCCTTCTGCCACCTGGAGGAGGCCGCCTCCATGGACTTCCTCACCGGGGTGGGCAACCGGCGGTCATTCGAGCGGGACCTGCACCGGGAGATGGGCCGGAGCGCCCGTCTCGGCGCCGGCTTCGCCGTGGTCGTCCTCGACGTGGACGGACTCAAGGCGGTCAACGACACCGACGGTCACGCCGCCGGCGACACCACCCTCCGGGCCGTGGCCGGGGCCGTCCACGGCAGCCTCCGCCGGGAGGACAGCGTCTACCGCATCGGCGGCGACGAGTTCGCCGTCCTCCTCCCCGGCGCCAACGCCCGGCAGGCCGAACGGGTCATGAGCCGGGTTGCGAGCGCGGCGGCACCCTTCACGTGGGGGGTCGCAACCTCACCCGCCGACGGCCCCTCGGCCGAAGGTCTGGTAGCGGCGGCAGACCGCCGCCTCTACCGCCGCCGCGCCCGCCGCCGCACCCGGCCCTGAACCCCGGTCCCGCGTTAACGAACTGCCGCTGTGAGCGGCATTCGGCTCACGCGCGATGGGGCGGCTCAGGCTGCTGCCGTGGCCTGAGGCGTGAACTCCTCCAGCGCGAGCCTGAGCACCTCGTCGACGTCGGAGACGAGGTGGAAGGTCATCGCCTCCCGCACCGCTTCGGGCACGTCGTCCAGGTCGGGGCCGTTGCGCTCGGGCAGGATCACCTCGGTGAGCCCGGCCCGGTGGGCGGCCAGCACCTTCTGCTTGACGCCCCCGATGGGCAGCACCCGCCCGGACAGGGTGACCTCGCCGGTCATCCCCACCTCCGGGCGCACCGGGCGCCCGGTGAGCAGGCTGACCAGCGCCGTGGTCATGGTCACGCCGGCCGAGGGACCGTCCTTGGGCACGGCCCCGGCCGGGACGTGCAGGTGGAAGCGGCGCCGCTCGAACGCCGTCGGGGCCAGCCCCAGGTTGCCGGCGTGGGAGCGGACGTAGGAGAGGGCGATCTCCGACGACTCCTTCATCACGTCGCCCAGCTGACCGGTGACCATCAGGCCGCCCTCGCCGTCCGAGGCGGCCGCCTCCACGAAGAGCACGTCGCCGCCCATGCCGGTCACGGCCAGGCCGGTGGCCACGCCGGCCACCCCGGTGCGCTCGGCCGCCTCGTCGAAGAAGCGGCGCCGGCCGATGAAGTCAGCCAGCGTGTCCTCGTCGACCACCACTGCGTCCTCTGGTGCCGGCGGCTCCGGGGACGCCTGAGGCTCCTGCGAAGCGATGCGGGTCACCGCCTTGCGCAGCAGGCGGCCGATCTCGCGCTCCAGGTTGCGCACGCCCGCCTCCCGGGTCCAGCCGGTGACCAGCGCCCGCAGGGCGGCGTCGGTCACCCGGACCTCACCGGGGTTGAGGCCGTGGCGCTCCTGCTGGCGGGGCAGCAGGTGATCACGGGCGATGGCCAGCTTCTCGTCCTCGGTGTAGCCGTCGAGGCGGATGACCTCCATGCGGTCGAGCAGCGGGCCGGGGATCGTGTCGGCCACATTGGCGGTGGCCAGGAACAGGACGTCGGACAGGTCGAGGTCGAGCTCGAGGTAGTGGTCGCGGAAGGTGTGGTTCTGGGCCGGGTCGAGCACCTCGAGCAGGGCCGAGGTGGGGTCGCCCCGCCAGTCGGCGCCGAGCTTGTCGACCTCGTCCAGCAACAGCACGGGGTTCATGGTCCCGGCCTCCGTCAGGGCCCGGACGATGCGTCCGGGCTGGGCGCCCACGTAGGTCCGGCGGTGGCCGCGGATCTCGGCCTCGTCCCGCACGCCACCCAGAGCCACCCGCACGAACTGGCGGCCCAGGGCGCGGGCCACGGACTCGCCCAGCGAGGTCTTCCCCACCCCCGGCGGGCCGACGAGGGCCAGGATGGCCCCCGACCCGCGCCGGGCCGAGGCGGTGGTGGGCTCGGCCGGCGTCTCGTCCAGTCCCCGCTCCCGGCGCAGCTTGCGCACCGCCAGGTGCTCGACGATCCGCTCCTTCACGTCGTCGAGGCCGGTGTGGTCGGCGTCGAGGATGGCCCGGGCCTCGCCCAGCGCGAGGCGGGCGTCGGAGCGCTTGCCCCAGGGCAGCTCGAAGAGGCGGTCGAGCCAGGTGCGGATCCAGGAGTGCTCGGGGCTCTGCTCGCTGGTGCGCTCCAGGCGCTCCACTTCCCGTTCGGCGGCCGCCCGCATGGATTCGGGGAGCTCCTCCAGGCGGGCGCGGTACTCCCCGGCGACGTCGTCGCCGTCTTCGCCCAGCTCCTTGCGGATGGCGTCCATCTGCTGGCGGAGGAGGAACTCGCGCTGGCGGCGCTCCATCCCCTCGGACACGTCGGTGCGGATCCGCTCCTTCAGCTCGAGCTCGCCCAGCGTCTCCTTGGCCCAGCCCAGCGCCTTGGCCAGGCGCTCGGTCACGTCGATGGTCTCGAGCAGCTCGACCTTGCGCTCGAAGGCCAGGTCGGGGGAGTAGCCGGCGGTGTCGGCCAGGGCCGAGAGGTCGGTGATGCCCCGCAGGGCCTCGGCCAGCCAGGGCGCCTTGCGGTGCTCGAGGATGGCCTCGACGACGGCCCGGTACTCGCGGGCGAGCGCGGCGGCCTCGGTGGCTCCGGGCTCCTCGTCGACCGGCTCCACCTCGACCCACAGAGCCTGGCCGGCGCCGGGCACGCCGACGCCGACGACGGCCCGCTGCAGGCCGCGCACCAGTACGGCCCGGCCGCCGCCGGGGAGGCGTCCGGCCTCCTCGATCTTGGCCACCGTGCCCACCCGGGCGTAGCTCACGCCCGTCGGGGTCTCGCGCCGGGGCACGAGGATGAGCATCCCGTCCACCGCCGCGTCGGCGGCCGCCTTGGCCTCGTCGCTCTCCAGCGCCAGCGGAATCACCATCTGGGGGAGGACCACGCCCGTGGCCAGGGGGAGGAGCGGCAGGATCTGGGTTTCGACGTTCGACATTGAGTGCCTCGCTATCAAGAAATTTCTAGGCCAAGGCTGCAACGACCGCCGGGGCGCAGGAATTCCCGGGGTCCACCACTTCGTGGCGAGGCGCTTTTAGGATGCGCGCCAAGCAGGGAACTAGTCCGACCGAACTGGAAAAACGACCCGAACGGACGATGTGGGACGGACCGGATCCAGTCGATAACTCGGCAGGGGCCGGATCACCACGAGCCAGGAGGCGTTCCGGAATGGCGGAGTTGGCGGGCACCAACGTCAGGCAGTTCGTGGGCAAGCCGGTCCGGGTTGGCCTCAATGGGGGCCGGGTCGTGGACGGCCACCTCCTGAGCTTCGACGGGCGCAGCCTGTGGATGGTCACCGATGGCGAGGACTGCTTCGTTCCCGTGACCCAGGTCGACCTGATCACGCTCCGGAGCCCCGCCGTCCCCCTCGCCGGCTGAGCACCGGGTCGCACGCCGGGCCAAACTCGGCCCGATGAGTCCACGCGACTGGAACGCCCGCAGCTACGACCGGGTGTCGGATCCCATGACCGGCTGGGGCCGGACGGTCCTGGACCGCCTCGTCCTCAGTGGGCATGAGCGCGTCCTCGACGCCGGCTGCGGCACCGGCCGCGTCACCGCCGCCCTGCGGGAGCGACTGCCGGACGGGCAGGTGGTCGCCCTCGACGCCTCGCCGTCCATGCTGACCGAGGCCCGGGCCCGCCTGGGCGACGACCGGGTGGAATACGTGCTGGCCGACCTCGCCCGCCCCCTGCTTTTGGCGGCGGTCGACGCCGTCTTCTCCAACGCCACCTTCCACTGGGTCACCGACCACGACGCCCTCTTCGCCAACCTGGCCGCCGTCCTGCGGCCGGGCGGGCGGCTGGTGGCGCAGTGCGGCGGCGCGGGCAACATCGCCTCGGTCCTCGAGGCCGTCCGCCGGGCCGGCCACCACGGCCCCGACCCGTTCCACTTCGCCGGGCCGGAGGACACCCGCCGGCGTCTGGAGGCGGCGGGCTTCGTCGACGTGGAGACCTGGCTCCAGCCCGAGCCCACCCCCCTCGAGCCGGGTGAGCCCCTGGAGGAGTACCTGGCCACCGTGGCCCTGGGCTCCCATCTCGAGAACCTGCCCCCGGACGAGCGTCCCGGATTCGTCCGAGCCGTGGCCCAGCACCTCCCCCGGCCCGAGATCGACTACGTGCGGCTCAACATCCTCGCCCGTCGCTCCCGGTAGAGAAGCACGCTGCTGCGCTAGATTTCGCCAAAGTTTGCAGTTTTTCGCTTTTCTGTTTATGATGCAGCTGCGACTTCAGTGGCGAACGGTGACAAGGGGGAGCTAGCTCGCATCTTGTGGCCGAAGGTTCCGGGGTGGCCGTCGGACCGGACGCCACCCGTCGGTCAGAGGCCTGCTTTCCTGCCGGCCTTCCGGCGGTCACCCCGGCAAATTCCCGGAAGGGAGAGAGCGTGAAGCGGACGGGACGGACCCTGGTGATCCTGACGGTGGGGGCATGGCTCGCCACCCTCTCGCCGGCGCTGGCGGGCACGGGACCGGCCGGCGCTCCAGCCCCGATGCTGGGCCCGGCGGAGGACGACCCCGTCCGGATCGGGATCGGGATCGGTGGCGACATCATCGACGTCCTCAGCCACGACGAGGACGGCGACGAAGACGAGGGCGACGATGACGGCGACGGCGAGGGCGACCTGGTCGGTGGCCTGGTGACCCTGCTCGTCGGCGACGGCGACAGCGACGACGACGAGAACGGCGACGGCCTCGTGGTGCGCCTGCTGGAGATCCTCTTCGGCGAGGAGGACGATTCGGTGGAGCCGGCGCCGGTGGTGCCGTCCGCTCACCTTCCGGCGTTGACGAGCGCGGCGCCCATGGAGGACGTGGCGGTTCAGCCTGACGGGCCCTACCTCCCCGCCGACGACGACGACGGTCTCCTCGGCGAGCTCCTCGGCCTCGACGACGATGACGACGACGGCCTGCTCGACGACCTGATCGAGATCGACGACCTCGACCTCGACATCGACATCGAGGCGGTCGAGGACCTCATCGACATCCTCGACGATGTGGCGGAGACGGTGACGGACGCTGTCGACGCGGTGGTGTGCGTGGTCGTGCGCAACCTCGACCCCACCCCGGCGCCGCCGATGCCCCCGCCCCCCTGCGCCTGATCTGATCGGGGAGCGCCCTCGGCAGGACGCCACGCAAGCTCGGACGGCTGCCTCAAGATTGTCGCAACATCGCCGATAAGACCCGAGAACGCCGTCGACGAGCTCGGGAGCCTCCCTGTGTTGCGCAGATCCATCGTGGTAGTCGCCACCCTCTCCATCGCCCTGGTGGGCATGGCCGTCCCCGCCTCGGCGGCCGAGCAGCCGGTGACCGGGGTGATCGCGGATTCCAACGGCCCGGTGGCCGGCGCCGGAGTGTGCCTCTCCGGGCCGTTCCCCGTCTGCTCGACGGCAACGGGGGCGGATGGCAGGTTCTCTCTCCCGGTGTCCGACGGCCACTGGACCTTCACGGTCGCCCCCAGCACCTTCGTCTTCCCGCCGGCCACCCCGGCCGACTTCCCGCCCAGAACCTTTGAGCTCACGGTGGCGGCCACGGGTCCGAACGACGCCGGCACCATCGTGGTAGCCCGGTGGGCCAGCGTCAGCGGGCGGGTGTTCCAGCCCGACGGGATCACGCCCGTCCAAGGTGCAAACGTCGGGCGTCCGTGCCCGCCGACCTGCACGACACCGGCCTTCACCAACGCCAGCGGTGCCTTCACAATCTCCCGGCTCGCTCCCGGCACGGTGACCCTCGTCGCCCAGGCACCCGTGAACGGCATGCTCCCGCTCTGGTATCCGAAGAGCATCGAGGTCAGCCTGGCCTCCGGCGAGAACGTCACCGGGCGGGACATCAGCTTGACCGCCGGGGCCGTGGTGAGCGGCAGGATCACCGACCCCGACGGTGACCCGGTGCCTGCCGGCACGAGCGTCATCTGGCAGGTGGGCACGACGTCGATGGGGGTCGTCAGCGGCACGGCCGCCGATGGCAGCTACACCACGCCGGCCCTGCCCCCGGGCAGCGTCCTGACGATCACCGCGGGGCCGACGGAAACCGGTGCCGCCACCACCTCGAGCCCGCAGGCGCTGGCCGCCGGCACGCCGGTGACAGTGAACCTCACGCTCGGTGCCGGCGGTTGGGTGCTGGGCAGGGTCACCTCCTCCGCCGGAGCGGCAGCGCAGGGAGCCTTTGTCAGCCTGTCCCTCGATGGCTGTGTCTTCGGTCCCGGCGTCGCCTGCCCCGCCGTCTCGGCCACGACGGCCACCGACGGCACCTACCGGCTCCCGGCCATGGCTCCGGGCGGTACCTTTACCCTCCGGGTGCAGCCCCGGTTCGACTCGTTGGACCGGCCGGCCACCCGCACCGGGATCACCTTGACGGCCGGAACGGGCCGGGTCGAAGACGTGGCTCTGACCCCCGACACCGTCATCACCGGTGTCCTCAGCAACGCCACGGGGACTCCCGTCGGCGGCGTCACCGTGTCCGCCTGCCCGACGCCGGCCATGACCCCGTGTCAGTTCGGCTTTGCCAACTTCGGCACTGGCGTGTACCTCATCCGTTCGCTGGCTGCCGGCACCTACGTGGTCACCGCCTCCACCCCGCCGGCGTCGGCCTTCGCCAACAACGTCGTCGTCGTCGCCGGGCAGACGACCGAGCAGCCGCTCCAGCTCGGCGTGTCGACCGGGTCGGGCTCGGCCGGCGGGGCGTCGGGAGCGGGGGGTTCGGTGTTCACCAGCGGGACGCCGTCGCCGGCCAACCCGGTCGTCACCGAGGTGTACACGCCCAAGCCGGCGACGGTGACCATCACCGAGCAGGCCGGAACCGGCGGGGTCTCGATCCTCGGCCAGGAGATCGTCATCAGCACCGGCGGGGTGATCGCCGAACCCGAGGCCCCCTACGTCTTCACCTTCACCCTCGACGCCTCGGAGCTCGGGGACGCCGATCCCGACAGCATCGAGGTGCTCCGCAACGGGATCGAGCTCGAAGACTGCACCCACGCCTCCTCCGCCGTCCCCGACCCCTGCGTGGCGTCGCGGACCGTCCTGGATGACCCCGACCCCGACATCGACGGTGATGTCGTCATCGTCGCCCGCACGACCCAGGCCAGCACCTGGACGCTGGTCGAGGGCAAGGATGGATACAGCTGGAAAGGGTTCTTCGCTCCGGTCGACAACGCGCCGGTGTCGAACTCGGTGAAGGCGGGCAGCGGCGTCCCCGTGAAGTTCAGCCTGGGCGGCGACCAGGGCCTCTCGGTGCTCGAAGCCGGGTATCCGAAGTCCCATCCGATCGCCTGCTCGTCGACCACCCAGGTGGACGGCATCGAGTCGACCGTCGCCGCTGGCCAGAGCAGCCTCAGCTACGACCCGTTCGCCGACCGGTACGCCTACGTCTGGAAGACGGACAAGGCGTGGGCGAACAGCTGCCGGCAGCTCACGGTCAAGCTGGCGGACGGCTCGGTGCACCTCGCCAACTTCAAGTTCCTGAAATAAGAGCCCAGATTTGGCGCCCAGCACCTTGAGAGCGCCCTCGGCAGGATTCGAACCTGCGCACACGGCTCCGGAGGCCGTTGCGGTCCCTCCGAGTGACCAGCCGGTCGGACCCGAAATGTAGTTGACCTGGTCTTTTGCTACTCGGCAGTTCCCAGTGGTTCTCGGCCTTTCTCCGCATCCGACGGACTTTTCACGGACTGTGGGGGTCCCGTCTGCGCCGCGTCCAGCCTGCTCGTACGCGTTCGGGTGCTGGCGGGCTACCTCCCCGAGATGAGGAGGGTGCAACGCTCGGCCAACCGTTACGATGCGCGGGCCGGATCAGCAGGGGAAGCGGTGGAGGTGGCCGATGGCCGAATCGTTGCATCGCCGCGCATTTCTGGTCGGCGCCGCCGCCGCCGCTCTCGGTGCCGCCTGCTCTAAGGAGGAGGAGCACGCGTCGCCCAGCCCCCAGCCAAAGGGGGCGCCGAACACCTACGTCCTGCTCCATGGTTCGTGGCATGGCGGATGGTGCTGGCGGCGGGTCGCTGATCGGCTGCGGGCCGCCGGTCACGCCGTCTATACCCCGACCCATACGGGACTCGGAGAGCGGTCCCACCTGCTCTCCAAGGACATCACACTCGACGTCCTTGTTCAGGACGTGGTCAATGTTCTCGAGTGGGAAGACCTGCGTGACGTCATCCTGGTCGGCCACAGCTTCGGGGGGATCGGCATCACGGGGACCGCCGACCGGGTGCCGGACCGCATCCGCCACCTCGTCTATCTCGACTCGCTGATCCTCCAGAACGGCCAGAGCCCGTTCTCCGTCCTGCCGCCGGACGTCACCGAGGCCCGCAGGAAGCTCGCCCAGGAATTCTCCGAAGGGGTGTCCGTGCCGGTCCCTGACCCCACGGCCTTCGGCGTCACGGATCCCGAGGACCTGGCGTGGCTCAAGGCGAAATGCACGCCCCATCCGGTGTCGACCTACGAGGACGCCTCGACTTGAAGAACCCGGTGGGCAACCGCCGCCCGGCGACGTACATCGCCGTCAAACCGGAGTACGGCCCGACGGCGGCCTCTCGGATTTTTGCCAAGCAGCAGAAGGACTGGCGGTACGTCGAGCTGGAGGCCGGCCACGACGCCATGGTGACGTCGCCCGCCGCGCTGGTCGACCTCCTCACCGCCATGTGACGGACAGCCGCCTTCGTCTGCGCCGTCACGAAGTTGGCTTCGCCTCCGGGGCCGCCTATGCGGTGCCGATCCTCGCCGGCCCACTGGCTTAGCGGTGAGCTGCCCGGGGCCTGCGATCCTGTCGACTGGGCAAACGCCCTGGTCGCGGACTGCTGAATCGAGACGGGCGACCTGAGCAAGCTGCCCCAGCGCAGGTAGCCGAACGGCTACCTGCAAGTCTGTTCCCGAACCGCCTCGAGGAGATCGCCACCGCCCTGGACGAGCTCTACCAGGCGGCGCAGTCCGCTGGCTGACGCGGCGGAAAGCCGTTCTCAGGCGGCGAACGCGAGGACGGTCAGGACGATGGTCCCGTCCTGGTCGATGCGTTCGATCTTGGCCTCGAAGGGCCGGCCTTCCCCGTCCGCAACCAGGACGGTCTCGCCCACCACCGGCTCCCGGTCCTCTTCCCAGTCGCTCATTGCCGAGTAGACCCGGCCATGGCGGAGTTTGGCGAAGGTCAGATCAGCGGCCAGGACGGGCATTTCCACAACTTCATCGTACGCCTTCGTCGTTCGCCCCACGACGGGGATCGAACAGACGGAGCGCACGCTCATACTCGGGCGCCAGGTCCTCCCGCAGGGCGCGCCGATCTGATCGAGACAGGTCGTCGTACGGCCGGATGCCGGTGGGGTAGGCGGCGACGACAACATCGACGTGACGGTCGGAGAACGGGATCAACTCGCCATCCTCTTCGATGTCGGTGCCGATCACGTCATACCCGACCGAGCGGATGGCGCCGGCCGTCGACAGCCCGTAGCTCTCCCATACGACCTCGCAGAGCATCCTCCGAGCATCCGACTCATCCTCGACCAGGAAGGCCGAGACGCAGACCGCGCCGCGGTCCTCGTAGCGGGGAAGCGTGAGGTACAGGTGGGAGCTGATCAGGGCCAAGCGCAGTGCTTGCGCGACATCGGTGTCCTGACCAAAGCGAACGAGAAGCTGCCGGGCGTCGCCGATGTCGCGGTCCGGGCGGTAGATGACCCGTCTGGTGGGCATGTCCGAGAGCTTCGTCGGCACACGGCCTGTCGGGCGGCATTTCGATGGGGCCGACCCATGGCTGCGGTCTGATCGGCGGACGCCGACGGACTGGACGCCGACGGACGCCGACGGACTTTTGACGGACTCCCAGGTGACGGCCGCCGTCAGGAGCGACAGGAAATATGTCCTGATCAGCGGGGATATCAGCGCCCTCGGCAGGATTCGAACCTGCGCACACGGCTCCGGAGGCCGTTGCTCTATCCCCTGAGCTACGAGGGCTTCAGAAGACGCAGCCTAGCCATCGGAGGGAGCCGGATCTGTCGGGTGCGGTG
>JBOGFE010000292.1:0-4025 GCA_050741935.1 Acidimicrobiia bacterium
GGGCAAGGCCCTGCTCGAGTCGCTGCCTGGTGCCGGTGCCGGTGCCGGCGCCGTCACTCTCCCGGCGGCGCCGGCCGTCGCCCCGCCGCCGCCCTTCGAGGATTGGGCCGCCGAGCGGGCCGCCGCCCTGGCCCGGGGCGCCCGCCCCAGCGCCGTGGCCGCCACCGCCCTGACTTCCGAGGGCGTCCCCGACGTCGACGACCTCACCGCCGGCCTCAAGAAGCGCCCGCTCGACATGGACCTGCCCCCGTGGCTCAAGGGCCGCTATGGCACCGCCGTGGGCCGGGCCGTCCACGGCGTGCTCCAGACCGTCGACCTCGCCACCGGCGCCGGCCTCGACGCCGCTGTGGCCGCGCAGTGCGAGGCCGAGGCCATTCCGGAGCGGGCCGATGATGTCCGCCGTCTCGCTGACTTCGCTCTGGCGGCGCCCACGGTCGTGGAGGCCGCAGGCGCTCCGCATTGGCGGGAGGTCTACGCCTGCGCCCCGTTGGACGGCCGCCTACTCGAGGGCTACATCGACCTGCTCTACCGCCGCGCCGCCGTTGGCCTCGTCGTCGTCGACTACAAGACCGCCGCCACCTCGGACCCCGCTGTCCTCGACAGGCGCCTCTACGCCTACCGCCTCCAGGGCGGCTCGTATGCGGTGGCGGTTGCCGCGGCCACCGGCGACGCGGTGGCCGAGGTCGTGTTCGTGTTCCTGACTCCCGATGGAGCGGTCGAGCGCCGCCTTGAGGACCTCGAACTCGCGGTTGGCGAGGTGCAGGCCCTCGTAGGCGCCGGCAACGAGATCACGGCGGACTAGCCGAAACTGCTCAGGCAGCCGGTGAGCGGCTTTCACCCTCCACGAGGTGGCGGTGGAGTGTCTCGATCACCGAGCCGGCGCTCTGAGTCCAGAAGAAGCGCACGCCATTGGCCTTCCGCCACTCATGGAAGTTTGATTTCGGGTGGGCGACGCAGGTTGAGATCCCCACGACGATGACTCCGTTTGGCGCGTAGGCAATCACCCGGTTCCAGTCGAGCGGGTTCTCACGGGTACTCGTCATCCATTTCAGCTCCCGCAGCTGGAGCTGCGATTCCCACTTCTTGGCCCGCGAATCCGGAGTGTGCCAGCCAGCGACGACCAGGTTCTTCTGCCTCGTCTGGGGAAGGAGGTCCCGGCAGAGTTGGGCGTGACGAGGCGCCGGCAGGCGGGTGCTGCCCGAGCCCGCGTCTGGACGCGTGCAACGACCCATCGGCCGTTTGGGACAATTTCGTAGAAATCCCAAGCTTGTAATTCAGACAAAACTCCCCCGTGTCCTCCATTGCTCGGCGCAGAGGGGCGGTTGGGTGTCACGACGAGCCCGTACGACCGCTCAGAAGCCGGGCATACTCGGCGCCGGAAGCAGGCAGGGGAGAGCAACAGGGATGTTGCACGTCCATCGAGCGGAGCGGGCCGACGTCCTGGTCGAGGCGCTGGGCGCCGTGGTGGCCGACCCCCTCGACGACCCGATGCAGGCGGAGCTTGTCTCGGTCCCAACCCGGGGGGTCGAGCGCTGGCTGACCCAGCGGCTATCCACCCGCCTCGGCACCTCGCCCGGCCGGGGCGACGGGGTGTGCGCCAACATCGACTTCCCCTTTCCCGGCCGCCTCGTCGGCACCGCCGTGGCGGTGGCGACCGGCATCGACCGGGACACCGACCCATGGCTGGCCGAACGATCCGTGTGGCCGCTCCTCGACGTGGTCGACCACTCCCTGGCCGAGCCCTGGCTCGGCGTCCTTGCCCACCATTTGGGGGGCGCTGGTCCCGAACCGGACCCGCTGCGGCGCGGCCGTCGCTTCGGCGCTGTCCGCCACATCGCCGACCTCTACGACCGGTACGCCGTCCACCGCCCCGAGATGCTCCGGGCCTGGGCGGCGGGCGACGACGCCAACGGTGCCGGCGGGACCCTACCCGACGAGGCGGCGTGGCAGGCTGAGTTGTGGCGCCGCCTGCGGACCCGGATCGGCCACGACAGCCCGGCCGAGCGCCTCGATGGCGCCTGTACCCGCTTGCGGACGGAGCCCACCCTGGTTGACCTGCCACGGCGGGTGTCGCTTTTCGGACTGACCCGCCTCCCGGCCAGCTACCTGGACGTGCTCCGGGCCCTGGCCGCCGGGCGGGAAGTGCACCTCTTCCTCCTCCACCCGTCACCGGTCCTGTGGGACCGGATCGCCGCCGTCATGGCCGGCCACCCTCCGGTTCGGGGCCGGAGCGCCGACCCCACTGCCGGCGAGGCCCTCCACCCCCTCCTCGCCTCCTGGGGTGGTGACGCCCGGGAGATGCAGCTGGTGGTGGGGGCCGGTGACGGCGTGGTCGACCGCCACCACCCCCTCGCCGACTCGAGGCGGGAGCGATCCACGCCCTCGGAGGGCGTCGATCGCGCCCACCTTCCCGGTGCTGGCGCCCCGCCCGCCGAGCGCCTCGCCGGAGCCCGGGCCGCCGGGCCTGGCGCCCCTGCCACCCTCCTCCGCCGCCTCCAAGCCGACATCCGCGCCGACCGCCCCCCGCCCGGCATCCCCCTCCCCGGCGCCGGCGAGACCCGCGGCCCACTCGACCCCGATGACCGCAGCCTCCAAGTCCACGCCTGCCACGGTCGGTCACGCCAGGTCGAGGTCGTCCGCGACGCCGTTTTGCACCTCCTCGCCGAGGACCCCACCCTCGAAGCCCGCGACGTGATCGTCATGTGCCCGGACGTGGAAACGTTCGCGCCGCTCATCCACGCCACCTTCGGGGCCGGCGAAGCCGACGAGCACGACGGCGACGGCCTGACGGGCTCCGCCGCAGGCACTCACCCCGGTGCGGCCGCAGCCGCCGCGCCCGCCCGCCTCCCCGACCTGCGTGTCCGCCTCGCCGACCGGTCCCTGCGCCAGACCAACCCAGTCCTGGCCGTCGTGGCCGCCCTCCTCGACCTCGCCTGCGCCCGGGTCACCGGCCCCCAGGTCCTCGACCTCGCCGCCCGCGAGCCCGTCAGAAGACGCTTCCGCCTCGACGACTCCGACCTGGCCCGCGTCGAGGAGTGGGTGGCGGCCACCGGGATCCGCTGGGGCCTCGACGCCGCCCACCGCGCCCCCTTCTCCCTCGAGCGCGTCGAGGCCAACACCTGGCGGGCCGGCCTCGACCGGGTCCTGGTCGGCGTGGCCATGGCCGACGAGGACCAGCGTCTCATCGGCGGGGTCCTCCCCCTCGACGACGTGGAGTCCGGTGCCATCGACCTCGCCGGCCGCTTCGCCGAGCTCGTCGACCGCCTCGGTGACGCCCTCGCAGCCTTCAGCGCCCCCCAGCCCATCGCCGCTTGGGCCGGGGCCATCGCCGCCGCCGCCGACTCGATCACCGCCACCGGTCCCGCCGACGCCTGGCAGGGCGCCCAGCTGCGCCGCATCCTCGACGACATGGTCGCCGAGGCCACCACCGCCGGCGATGCCCACCCCACCCCTCTCGAGCTCACCGAGGTGGCTGCCCTCCTTGCCGACCGGCTCCGGGGCCGGCCCACCCGGGCCAACTTCCGTACCGGGCACCTCACCATCTGCACCCTGGTGCCGATGCGCTCCGTGCCCCACCGGGTGGTCTGTCTCCTCGGCCTCGACGACGCCACCTTCCCCCGGCGCTCCACCGTCGACGGCGACGACCTCGTCTCCCGCCACCCCTGCGTGGGGGACCGCGACGCCCGGGCCGAGGACCGCCAGCTCCTCCTTGACGCCGTCCTCGCCGCCACCGACCACCTCGTCGTCACCTACACCGGCCGGGACGAGCGCACCAACACCGAACGGCCCCCGGCCGTCCCCGTGGGCGAGCTCCTCGACGTCATCGACCGCACCGTCTGCCTCGCCCCCGACGCCGGCGACCCGAGCGGCCCGACCCCACCGGCCGACCCAGACGGCAAAGCCCCCCCGGCCCGCACCCAGGTCGTCATCCAGCACCCGCTCCAGCCCTTCGACCCCCGCCACTTCATCCCCGGCCGGCTCGTGGGCGCAACGAGCGGCGGACCGGGCCGAAGTGGGGACGGGGC
>JBOGFE010000293.1:0-3567 GCA_050741935.1 Acidimicrobiia bacterium
GTCCCACGCTTCGCTCGGGGCCCGGCGGTTGACGATGAACGTGCCGGTGGCGTGGGCCACGTCGGCCCCGTCGGCGGTGCGCAGCCACGCCTGGACGAACCCCACCCGCCGGCCCACCCGGACCGTCTCGCCCCGGACGTCGAGGCGCTCCCCACCCGGAGCGGCCCGGAGGTTGGACACCTTCATCTCCAGGGTGGCGACCCGATCTCCCCGGTCGAGGGCGGCGAGGAGGGCGAAGTTCATGGCGGCGTCGAGGAGCACGGCCTGCACGCCGGCCTGGACGGTGCCCGCCGGGTTGCAGGCATCGGGGGTGGGGGTCCAGGTGGCCTCGGCCCAGCCCTCGCCGTAGGCGGTGAGCGCGGCGCCCAACCGGGTGATGAGCGGCATGCCCCCGTCGCCCAGCCACCGCTCCATGTCCCGCACGGCGGGGGACCCTACTAAACTTGACCGCCTGGTCTAGTTAATCCTGGCCCCGCCGAAAGCAGAGGAGTTCGCAATGCCGACCGCCGTCATCGTCGACGCCGTCCGGACGGCCGTGGGCCGCCGGAACGGCCAGCTGAAGGACTGGCATCCGGTTGACCTGGCCGCCGAGACCCTCAAGGCCCTGGTGGCCCGCAACGACCTCGACCCCGCCCTCATCGAAGACGTCATCATGGGCTGTGTCATGCAGGTGGGCGAGCAGAGCCTGAACGTGGCCCGCAACGCCGCTCTGGCCGCCGGCTTCCCCGAATCGGTGGTGGGCACCACCATCGACCGCCAGTGCGGCTCCTCCCAGCAGGCCGCCCACTTCGCCGCCCAGGCCGTCATGGCCGGGGCCAACGACATCGTCATCGCCTCCGGGGTGGAGGTCATGACCCGGGTGCCGATGGGCGCCTCGGTGCAGAGCGGGCCCGGCTTCCCCTTCGGCTCCAAGATGATGGAGCGCTACGCGGCCGTGGGCGGTCTGGTGCCCCAGGGCATCTCGGCCGAGCTCATCGCCGACAAGTGGGACCTGTCCCGCGAGGACCTCGACGCCTTCTCCCTCCAGTCCCACCAGCGGGCCGCCCGGGCCCTCGACGAGGGCCGGTTCGAGAACGAGATCATCGCCGTGACCGGCGCCGACGGCGGCACCTTCACCCGGGACGAGGGCGTGCGCCCCGATTCGTCGCTGGAGAAGCTGGCCACGCTCAAGCCCGCCTTCAAGGCCGACGGCAAGGTGACGGCGGGGAACTCCTCCCAGATCAGCGACGGCGCCTCCGCCCTCCTCATCATGACCGAGGAGAAGGCCACCGAGCTGGGGCTGCGGCCCCGGGCCCGCTTCCACGCCTTCGCCCTGGCCGGCGTCGACCCCGTCACCATGCTGACCGGCCCCATCCCCGCCACCGACAAGGTGCTGGAGAAGGCCAAGCTGAAGCTGTCCGACATCGACCTGGTGGAGATCAACGAGGCCTTCGCCTCGGTCGTCCTGGCCTGGGAGAAGGAGCACCACCCGGACATGAGCCGGGTGAACGTGAACGGCGGCGCCATCGCACTCGGCCACCCGCTCGGGTGCTCGGGGGCCAAGCTCATGACCACCCTCTTGAACGAGCTCGAGCGCACCGGTGGGCGCTACGGGCTCCAGACCATGTGCGAGGGCGGCGGCATGGCCAACGCCACCATCATCGAGCGCCTCGGGTAGCCCCGGGGCGGTTGCCGGCGAGGGCGGACCCCGGCGTCCCTACACTTGAGCCCGCGTGTTCTGGGACATCCTCAAGTTCGTCCTCGCCATCGGCTTCGCCCTCGCCATCTACCTGACGGGGACGTTCATCGTGCGCACCTTCATGAACCCGCCCCCGGCCGAGCCCGACCCGACCGCCATCCGCAAGGTGCACTACCGCTACCGCTGCGGCGTGTGCGGTACCGAGGTGACCATGACCGCGGCACCCGAGAACGAGGTGCCCGACGCGCCCCGCCACTGCCGGGAGGACATGCAGCTGGTGGTCGAGCGGGGCGAGTGGTAGCGCCGCCGCGGCCCGACTACCGGTACTGCGTGGCCATCAGGAAGCCGGCGGTGATGAAGCCGAGCCCGATGAACAGGTTGACGTTCTTGGCCTCGCCGGGAAGGGCGTTCAGGTAGTTGAGGATGATCACGAGCACGCCGATGCCGAAGCACACGAACATGACCACTGGCACCCAGGTGGGGCTCGGCGGCGCCTTTTTCGGAGGCGGCGGGGTGTACCGTGACCGTTTGCTTTTCGAACGGGGCATGGGGCGAGGATAGTGCGCGGCAAGCAGGCTCTGGCGTGTGGGGCGGCCGCGCTGGCCGGCTTTCTCCTGGTGACCGTCGGGCTCAACCCCAACGCCGGCGACCTGAGCATCCGGGTGCCGGAGCAGGAGCGCCTGGCCCGGCTGATCCGGGTGGAGCAGCGCCGCTCGGCCGACCTGCGGGCCACGGCCGACGATCTGCGCACGAAGGTCCGGCGGTTCGAGCGGGCCCAGCCCATCGGCACCAACCCGGCCGACCAGGGCCTGGCCGAGACGCGCTTGCAGATGGGCCTGGTGCCGGTGGAAGGCCCGGGTCTCACCGTGGTCCTGGACGACTCGTCCCTGGAGGAGTCGCCCTCGGGGAACCTGAACGACCTGGTCGTCCACTCCCAGGACATCCAGGCCGTGGCCAACGCCCTGTGGGCGGCCGGGGCCGAGGCCCTGGCCGTGAGCGGCCAGCGGGTGGTGCCGACCAGCGCCCTGCTGTGCGTGGGCAACACCCTGCTCATCAACGGAACCGTGCACTCGCCGCCCTACCGCTTCGTCGCCATCGGCGACGGGCTGAAGGACCGGCTCCTGGGCGACCCGCTGGTCGAGCGCCTCCAGGGGGACGCCGGCCGCTTCGGGCTCGGCTTCGAGGTCAACGAGGCCGATTCGGTGCGGGTGCCCGCCTACCGGGGGACGACCGCCGTCCGCTACGCCCGGCCCGGCTGAGAGAATCTCCGGCATGGCCCTCGTGCTCGTCATCGACAACTACGACAGCTTCGTCTACAACCTCGTCCAGTACCTGGGGGAGCTGGGGGCCGAGCCGCTCGTGTACCGCCACGACGAGGCCACCCTGGAGCAGATGCTGGCCCTGGACCCGGCGGCGGTGCTGGTCTCGCCCGGCCCCGGCCGGCCCGAGGACGCCGGCGTGTCCAACGAGGCCATCGCCACCTTCGGGGAGCGGGGCGTGCCCGTGCTGGGCGTATGCCTCGGCCACCAGTGCATCGGCCAGCTCTACGGCGGCCAGGTCGTCCGGGCCGACCAGGTCATGCACGGCAAGACGTCGAGCATCCGCCACCAGGGCCAAGGCCTCTTCGAGGGCCTTCCCAGCCCGCTGGAGGCGACCCGCTACCACTCCCTGATCGTGGAGCGCTCCTCGGTGCCCGATGTCCTCGAGGTCACCGCCGAGACCGACGACGGCGTCATCATGGGGCTGCGCCACCGGGACCTCCCCGTCGAAGGCGTCCAGTTCCACCCCGAGTCGATCCTCACCGAAGGCGGCCACCGGCTGCTGGAGAACTTCCTGGCCCGGGCAGGGGGGGCCTGAGCCGGGCGCCGGCGCTGGTCAAGATCAAAGGC
>JBOGFE010000294.1:0-6094 GCA_050741935.1 Acidimicrobiia bacterium
TTTCGGTGGTGGCCGCGGTGGTCCCGGCGGTGGCGGTGGCGGCGGTGGCTTCCCCGGCCGGGGTGGGCCCGGCGGCGGACCCGGGGGTGGTCCCGGCCTGGCCGGTCGTGGTCGGCCCGGACCCCAGCAGCGGCCCCGGCGCAAGAAGAAGCGCGGGCGGGGCGAGGAGCTCACGCCGGCCTCGATGCCGAGCTACACCCCGGCGGACGCGCCCGTCCCCGAGGGCGAGATCGTCGTGCCCCGGGCCTCGACCATCCAGGAGCTGGCCCCCAATCTGAACCGGACCCCGGCCGACTTCATCAAGATGCTGATGATGGCGGGGGAGATGGTCACCGCCACCCAGGCGCTCTCCGACGAGATGATCGAGCTCATCGCCGACGAGCTCGGCGCCACCGTGATCCTGGTCGAGCCGGGCATGGAGGCCGAGTTGGAGCTGCAGAAGCTCCTCGGCGAAGACGACGACGAAGAGGACGACGCCCTGCTCGAGTGGCGCCCGCCGGTTGTGACCGTGATGGGCCACGTCGACCACGGCAAGACCAAGCTGCTGGACTGCATCCGGGAGGCCAACGTGGTCGCCTCCGAGGCTGGCGGCATCACCCAGCACATCGGCGCCTACCAGGTGGAGCGCAACGGCCGGAAGATCACCTTCATCGACACGCCCGGCCACGAGGCGTTCACGGCCATGCGGGCCCGGGGAGCCCAGGCCACCGACATCGCCGTCCTGGTGGTGGCGGCCGACGACGGCGTCATGCCCCAGACGATCGAGGCCCTCAACCACGCCAAGTACGCCGAGGTCCCCGTCATCGTGGCCATCAACAAGGTCGACAAGGAGGACGCCGACCCCGACAAGGTGCGCCGCCAGCTGACGGAGCAGGAGCTGGTGCCCGAGGAGTGGGGCGGCGAGACGATCATGGTCGAGGTGTCCGCCCTCGAGGGCCTGAACATCGATGGCCTGCTCGAGTCCATCCTGCTGGTGGCCGAGGTCGAGGAGCTCCGGGCCAACCCGTCGGCTCCGTGCCGGGGGATCGTGCTGGAGGCCAACCTGGACCCGGGTCGAGGTCCGGTGGCCACCGTCCTGATCGAGCGGGGCACCCTGTGCATCGGCGATCCCGTGGTGGCCGGCGCCGCCTGGGGTCGGGTCCGGGCCATGCTCGACGAGAACGGCGACCAGGAGACGAAGGCCGGACCGTCGGTGCCCGTCCAGGTTCTCGGCTTCGACGACGTGCCCGCGGCCGGCGACGAGCTGCGGGTCGCTCCCGACGACCGCACCGCCCGGATCGTGGCCGAGGCCCGGGCCCGGCGGCGGCGCCAGACCGCCCTGGCCGACCTGGGTACCAGCCACGCCGGCACCAAGCTGGAGGACATCTTCGAGCACATCTCCCGGGGCGAGGTGGCCACCCTCAACCTGGTGCTCAAGGCCGACGTGCAGGGCTCGCTCGAGGCGCTCACGGAGGCGCTGCGCAAGCTGGAGCGCGACGACGTGAAGCTGGCCTTCGTCCACCGGGGCGTCGGCGGCATCAACGAGAGCGACATCCAGCTGGCCAACGTGGCCAACGCCACCATCATCGGGTTCAACGTCCGTCCGGACCGCAAGGCCCGGGAGGTGGCCGAGCACGAGGGCGTCGAGCTCCGGCTCTACGAGGTGATCTACCAGGTCCTCGAGGACATCGAGGCCGCCATGGTGGGCATGCTCAAGCCCGAGTTCGAGGAGGTCGTCACGGGCGACGCCGAGGTGCGGGAGGTCTTCTCCGTGCCCCGGGTGGGCAAGGTGGCCGGGTGCTACGTGCGCAACGGCACCATCACCCGCGGGTCGAAGGTCCGCTTCCTGCGCGACGGCGTGGTCATCTGGAAGGGTGAGATCGCCTCGCTCAAGCGGTTCAAGGAGGACGCCCGCGAGGTCCAGGCGGGCTACGAGTGCGGCATCGGGCTCGAGAACTTCCAGGACCTCAAATCGGGCGACATCATCGAGACCTTCACGGTCAAGGAGATCCCGCGGACGTAGGCCACGATGTTTCGTCACCGGAGCGCGAGGCCGCGACAATGGATCCGTGCACGCGGCCGCCCTCCGTTTCGACCTGCACGTGCCCGAGAGCCGGTCGCTCAAGGCCAAGCGGGCCGTGGTCCGGCCCATCGTGGACACGCTGCGGCACCGCTTCCATCTCTCGGTGGCCGAGGTGGACCACCACGACCTGTGGCAGCGGGCGGCCATCGCCGTGGCCGTGGTGGCGGAGAGCAATCACCATCTCGAGGAGGTGCTCGGTACCATCGAGCGCTTCGTCCGGTCCTCGACCGAGGTGGAGGTCCTCGAAACCACCACCGCCTACCTGGAGCCCGAGGAGTGACGGCATGCCCGATCGTCGCTACCCCCGCACGGCGCGGGTCAACGAACTCGTGCGCGAGGTCCTGGCCGAGGAGCTGGAGCGGCTGGCCGACTCCCGGCTCGGTTTCGTGACGCTCACCGGGGTCGACGTCACCGGTGACCTGCGCCAGGCCACCGTGTGGTACTCGGTCCTCGATCTGCCCGGGTACATCAAGGACGCCGACCCCAGCCAGGTCCACGAGGACACCGCCGAAGCCCTGCGGGACATCACCGGGCACCTCAAGGTCGTCCTGGGCCGGCAGGTGCGGCTCAAGTACACCCCCGACCTCATGTTCCGGGAGGACCCGGCCATGACCGAAGGCGAGCGGCTGGAGCGGATCATCCGGCAGCTGCACGCCGACGAAGCCGCGGAAGACTCCGGATGAACGTGCATGCCTGCTATCCCGAGGAGGACCTGGCCCGGGCGGCGGCGCTCATCGCCGGCGCTGGTCTGGTGGCGCTGGCCTGCCACGTGGCACCCGACGGTGACGCGCTCGGCTCGATGTTGGCCCTGCACCACGTGCTCCGGGCCGCCGGGCGCCCGTCGGTGGCGGCCTTCGCCGGCACCCAGGTGGTGGGGAACCACTACCGGGAGCTGCCCGGACTCGACGACCTCACCCCGCCGGAGAAGTTCCCGGCCGAGCCGGAGCTGATGGTGGCGCTCGACTGCGGTTCCATCGACCGCCTGGGGGCCCTGGCGGAATCGGCCCGGGCGGCCAAGGAGCTCGTGGTCATCGACCATCACGTCTCCAACACCCGCTTCGGCTCCCTCCATCTGGTGGACGCCGAGGCCGCGGCCAGTGCGGTGGTCACCGCCCGCCTCATCGACGCCCTCGGCCTACCCCTCAACCACGACGCCGCCGTCTGCCTCTACGCCGGGCTGGTGTGCGACACCGGCCGGTTCCAGTACGAGGGGACCGGGGTGGAGGCCTTCGACCTGGCCCGGCGCCTGCTCGACTTCGACGTGCCCATCGCCCGGCTCAACCGCACGCTCTTCGACGAGCACCGCCTGCCCTACCTGCGGCTGGTGGGCGAGATCCTGGGCCGGGCGACGTTGGTCGAGCCCCAGGCCTTCATCTGGGCGGCCGTGACCCAGGACGACCTGGCCCGCCACGGCGTCACCTTCGAGGAGACCGAGGGCCTCATCGACTACCTCCGCCAGGCCCGCGAAGCCGAGGTCTCCTGCGTGCTGAAGGAGGCGACCGACGGCATCTTCCGGGTCAGCCTGCGCTCCCTCGGCCAGGTCGACGTTTCGGCGGTGGCCGCCCGGCACGGGGGCGGCGGTCACCGCTTCGCCGCCGGGTTCACCGCCTCCGGCCCGCCCGAGGCCGTGGTCGAGCGCATCCTGGCCGACCTCTACTAAGGGCTCTCGTGAACCCCGGCGCCCCCTAGTGGACGGCCTCGTGGTGGTGGACAAGCCCGCGGGGTGGACCTCGCACGACGTCGTGGCCAAGCTGCGCCGGGTCTTCGGCATCAAGCGGATCGGGCATGCCGGGACGCTCGATCCCGGCGCCACCGGGGTGCTCCTGGTGGGGGTGGGTCGGGCCACCCGTCTGCTGCGGTTCCTCCTCGACACGACCAAGGTCTACGAGGGCGGGATCAACTTCGGGGTCGCCACCGACACCCTCGATGCCGCCGGGCAGGAGACGGCCCGGAGCCCCATGCCGGCGCTCACCGCCGCCGCCCTGGTCGAGGCCACCCGGCGGTTCGTGGGCGAGATCGACCAGGTGCCCCCTATGGTCTCGGCCGTGAAGGTGGACGGCCGCCGGCTCCACGAGCTCGCCCGCCGGGGCGAGGAGATCGAGCGGGCGCCGAGGCGGGTGCGCATCGACAGCATCGACGTGGAGAGCTTCGAGGCCGGGGACTTCCCCCGGGCCACCGTGCGCGTCAGCTGCGGGAGCGGCACCTACATCCGGTCCCTGGCCGACGACCTGGGACGGGAGCTCGGCGGTTGCGCCCATCTCGGCTCCCTCCGGCGGCTGGCCGTGGGCTCCTTCGGCCTCGACGAGGCCCACCCTCTGGCCGAGGTGGAGGAGCAGGGCGAAGCCCTGGTGCTGCCCCCGGCCGAGGCGGTGCGCCACCTCGAGCAGGTCACCGTCGCCGCCGACCTGGCCCAGGGCGTCCGCCACGGGGCGGTGTTCCCGGTCGCTCTCCTCTGCCCGGGAGGGGCGCAGGAGCCGGTGGCCATCATCGGACCGGAGGCCGACCTGCTCGCCGTCTACGAGCGCCGGGCGGCCTCGGCCCGCCCCCTGGTCGTCATGTCGGGGGCCTGATGGAAGTGGTGCGGGCCCTCGGCGACTGCCCGTCGGCGGGCACGGCCGCCACCATCGGAGCCTTCGACGGCGTCCACCTCGGCCATCAGGCCCTGCTCCGGCGGGTGCGCGAGGAGGCCTCGGCCCGGGGACTGCGCACGGCCCTGGTCACCTTCGACCGGCACCCGGCCCAGGTGGTGCGGCCGGAGTCCGCCCCCAAGCTGCTCACCACCCTGGACCAGAAGCTGGAGCTGCTGGCCGGCACCGGTCTGGTCGACCACACGCTCGTCCTCACCTTCGACGACAGCCGGCGCCAGGAGCAGGCCGAGGAGTTCGTGCGCGAGGTGCTGGTGGACTGCCTGGGCGCCCAGCTCGTGGTGGTGGGCGTCGACTTCCACTTCGGCAACCAGCGCAAGGGCAACGTGAGCCTGCTCGAGGCCATGGGCGCCGAGCACGGCTTCGAGGTGGTCGGCCTCCCGCTGGTCACGGCGGGGTCGGGACCCGTCTACTCGTCGACCGTCATCCGGCGGTTGCTGGAGGACGGCGACGTGGAGGCCGCCGCCACCCTGTTGGGGCGCCCGCACGAAGTGCGCGGCGTCGTGATGGAAGGAGACCGGCGGGGCCGCCAGCTCGGATTCCCCACCGCCAACGTGGCTGTGCCCGACGAGATCTGCCTGCCCGCCGACGGGATCTACGCCGGCACGTTCCGGGGGGCGGACCTCCGGGACCGTCCCGCCGCCATCAACCTCGGCCGCCGCCCGACCTTCTATGCCGAGGGCCACCGGCTGCTCGAGGCTCACCTGCTCGACTTCGACGGCGACCTCTACGGCCAGGCGCCGGCCGTGCGCTTCGTGGCCCGTATCCGCGCCGAGCTGCGCTTCGAGTCCGCCGATGCCCTGATCGAGGCCATGCACCGCGACGTCGACGCCGTGCGTGCCGCCCTTGGTTGAAGGCCGGAGCGATCCTGGCCCTGGGAGGGCTCGGATCGCACGCGCCTCAGCCGGTGAAGGCGGCGGAGCCCACCATCGGGCGGTTGAGGCGGGCGTCTCCGGCGCTGCCGGCGAAGCCGGCGTCACCGAAGGTGAAGACCCCCCCGTCGGCGGCGAAGAGCCAGTAGCCGGCGCCGGTGGGCGTGGCCGACATCCCGATGATGGGGGAGTTCAGCTTGGTGCCCCCCAGGCTGCCGTGGGGCACCGCGTCACCGAAGGCGAAGACCCCGCCGTCGCCGGCCACCAGCCAGTAGCCCGCCCCCGAGGGCGTCCCCGTCATCCCCACCATCGGCTGGTTCAGCTTCACGCCGCCGGTGGAGCCATCGAAGATGGCGTCCCCGTAGTTGAAGACCCCCCCGTCCTTGGCCACCAGCCAGTAGCCGTTCCCGGAAGCGGTGGCGGCTATGCCCACGATGGGCTGGTTCAGCTTGGTGCCCCCCGCCGACCCCAGGTAGGGGGCGTCGCCGAAGCTGAAGACGCCCCCGTCGGCGGCG
>JBOGFE010000295.1:0-3391 GCA_050741935.1 Acidimicrobiia bacterium
CACCGGGGCCGGGGGCTCGGGTGCGGGGGCGGGCGCCGGTTCGGGCCCGGGGGCCGGGCTCGGGGCCTGGCTCTCGACCGGGGCCGGGGCGGCCACCTCCACGACCTCTTCCACCGGGGCGGGCGCCGGGGCCGGCGCCGAGGTCCGGCGAGGGGCGGGCGCCGGGGCCGGCGCTTCGGGCACGGTGGGGGCAGCCAGCTCCACCGGGGCCTCGGGGAGCGGCTGGGTGGCGGGCGCCTTGGGGATGGCGAGAGGGTCGAAGCCCTTGCCCACCCGGCCGGGGCCGCCGAAGCGCTCCACCGCCACCGCGCCCGACACCAGCATGACCATGGCCACGACGCCGGCCACGGTGGCCTGGACGGCGGTCGACGTGCCCAGCTTGGCGGCCTTGGCCGCCTTGGCCGGCGGGCGGGCCCGGCGGGTGCCCTTGCCGAGGTGGGCCTTGGCGATCCACTCCTGCTGGGTGCGGGACCCGAGCAGCAGGGGGACGGGCACGAGGGCGCCGAGCAGGCTGGCGTTGACGTCGGCCAGCTCGTCGCGCCGTTGCCGGCAAACGGCGCAGCGGTCCAGGTGCGCCTGCACCCGGACCCGCTCCCGCTCGGCCAGCTCGCCCCGCACGTAGGGGCCGAGGCGGTCCACCGTGTAGCGGCACTCGGCCTTGGCCTCGGCCTTCACGTGGGCCTGGAGGTAGGCCTCCCGCAGGCCTTCACGGGCCCGGTAGGACAGGGCGGCCACGGCATTGGGCTTGATGCCGATGACGGCTGACACCTCGGCGGGGGTCATCCCCTCCACCTCGGTCAGCCACAGCACCGTCCGCCAGCGCTCGGGCAGGGAGCGCAGCGCCTCGCCGACCAGGTTCCGCTCCAGGTCGTGGAGGACGATCTCGTCGGGCTCGCTGACCGCCGCCAGCGACCCTTCGGGCAGGTCGTCGCGCAGGTCCACCTTGCGTTCCCGGCGGTGGCGGTCCACGGCCGCGTTGCGCACGCAGGCCAGCAGGTAGGGCCGGAAGGCGAGGTCGCGGTCGACCATGCGGGGGAGGGCGGCGAAGACCTTGGCGAATCCCTCGGCCACCGCGTCCTCGGCATCGGCGGCGGCTCCGGCCGCCGTGCACGCCACCCGCCAGGCGGCGTCGTGGTGGCGCAGGTAGAGCGTCCCGAAGGCCCGACGGTCACCCGAACGTGCCCGGGCCACCAGCTCGCTGTCGCCGAGCAGTGCCGCGCCGGTCAGGTCGGAGGCCTGAGGACTGTCGGCCAATGCGGTCCCTTCGGATCGGGGAAACGCCCCACGGTCAAATGGTCGTGCCTGGCGGCGAACGGGGGAAGGCGAACACCCAGCAGCGGAGCGGACGCTAACAAACCCGCCCCCGGCGTACCAGCGGATTCCCTCCGAGTGTGACTAGAGCTTGAGGAGGCCACGAGAACCCTCAAGTTTCACTCGATGTCGACGGCGAAGGACGCCCGCTCCCTCACCGGTTGGTTCAGGGATTGCTCGGGGCCTGGTCCAGGCGCACCTTCAGGGTGCGGGCGGTGCCGGACCGGACCACGGTGAGGGCGATCTGGTCGCCGGGGTCGTGGCGCCGGATGAGCATGGTCAGCTCGTGCATGGTCGAGATGGGCGCCGCCTCCACCGCGGTCACCACGTCCTGGATCCGCACACCGCCGCGGGCCGCCGGGCTCCCGGGGTCCACCTGGCGGACCAGGGTGCCGCTGGCCACCCCGTACTCCTTGGCCGTCCAGGGATCGAGGTCGCTGCCCGACAGGCCCAGCCACGGATAGGTGACCCGCCCCACGGCGATCAGCTGGTCGGCCACCCGGCGGGCCCGGTCGATGGGGATGACGAGGCCGAGGCCGGCTTCGGAGAGGCCGTTGGAACCGGTTCGGGTCGTGATCCCCACCACGTTGCCCTTGCGGTCCACCAGCGGCCCGCCCGACGCCCGGGGGCCGACCATGGCGTCGGTGGAGATCAGGTCGTAGATGGGCCGGCCGCCGACCTCGACCACGTGCCCGAGCCCGGCGATCACGCCGGCGGTGACCGAGGCGCTGCCCTGGGGTCCGGCCGGTGCCCCCACCACCACCGCGGTCTGGCCGATCCGCAGGGCGCGGGCGGAGCCGAGGACGGCCGGCTCCAGCTTGGGATGGTCGAAGGCCAGGACGGCCAGGTCGCTCTCCGGGTCGGATCCCATGTGGCGGGCGCTGAAGGAGCGACCGTCGGCACAGGTCACCTCGATCGAGGTGGCGCCGTCGACCAGGTGGTGGTTGGTGAGCACGTGGCCGTCGGACCGGAACACGACCCCGGATCCGAACCGCTCACCCGACGGGGTCGTGGCCCGCAGGCCGACGATGGCCGGAGCGACGGCGGCAGCCAGCTGGGCCACCCCCTCGGGATCGCCGAGGTCGTAGACGGGGCCCTCGGACACCCGCTCCACCACCCGCTCCCGGTGGTCCAGGCCGCCGGCGAGCACGAGGATCCCGACGGAGAGGGCGGCTCCCACCATGCCCGACAGGAGGGCCACGGGAAGCGTGGGGATCGGTCGCCGCGGGGGTCGGTAGGGCACCGCGGCCGGGGCGGGGGGCAGGAGCGAGCCGAGCTCGGAGGGGTGGAGCCAGATCCGCTCCGATCCCATTGAGCCGTAGGGCTCCGGATCGTCGTCGGCTTCCGAATCCCTCACACGGCGAGTGTACCGATGCCATCAGCGCATTTGCCTTCGCCCCTGCCCTCCCTAGACTCGGCCGGAACGGCCGGGCGTGGGGCAGGGGCCCCACGCTCCGGAGGAGCCGGGTGCAGGGGCCCGGCGGGAAGGAAGCGATGCAAGCCCCGGGGGACCGCGACTGGATCGGACTCGACCGGGACCGCCTGCCCGTCGACGAGGCCATGGCGTGGGCCACCCGGCCGGGCTGCGGGGCGGTGGTGTGCTTCACCGGCGTGGTGCGCGATCACTCCGAGGGCCGTCCGGGGGTGTCGACGATGACCTACGAGGCCTACGAGGAGCAGGCGGGGGCCAAGATGGCGGAGGTCGCCGCCGAAGCCCGGCGCCGGTGGCCCGACATCGACCGCGTCGCCCTCCTGCACCGCCTCGGCAGCCTGGCCGTCTCCGAAGCGAGCGTGGTCGTGGTGGTGGGCAGCCCGCACCGCCCCCAGGCGTTCGAGGCGGCCCGCTTCTGCATCGACACCCTGAAGGAGACGGTCCCCATCTGGAAGGCCGAGCAGTGGGAGGGCGGCTCGGACTGGGCCGAGTCCGACCACCCCATCCGGTCGATCTGACCCGCTGGGTTGCTAGCCCTCAACTTGAAGTTGAGGGTCCCAGGAGGTCCTCGGCCGCCTGCCGGACCTGCCAGTCCCGGTCCTCGAGGGCGTGGGCCAGGGCCGCTTCCACCTCCGGGCCGTCAAAGGC
>JBOGFE010000296.1:0-13143 GCA_050741935.1 Acidimicrobiia bacterium
ACACCGCCCCCTTCGCCACCACCGCCGTCGGCCCCGCGCCCACCGACCCGGCGGCGCTGGACCGCATGGCCGACGAGCTGGTGGCCGCCGAGGTCGCCCTCCACGACCCCGCCACCCCCGACGCCGACGTCCCCGCCATCGCCCGCCGGGCCCAGGCCATCTACCGGGCGATCTCCGCCCGCCCCGCCGCCCTCCCCGCCGTGCGGGCCCGGGCCCCCGAGCGTCTGCGGGCCACCATCGAAGCCAATACCACCGCCGGCGCCGAGCTCCGAGCTCTGACCGGCACGCCCCGCACCACATTGCCGCCGTGGCGCATCATTCCCCCACCGCCGCCAGCCGAGCTGGAGACCTACTACCGGGAGGGCGAGTCCCAATTCGGGGTCCCATGGGCGTACCTGGCCGGGGTGCACCTGGTCGAGACCCGGATGGGCCGGATCCGGGGCACGAGCGAGGCCGGCGCCCAGGGGCCCATGCAGTTCCTCCCCAAAACCTGGGAGGCGTACGGCGAGGGCGACATCAACAACCCCCGGGACGCCATCCTGGCCGCGGCCCGTTACCTCCAGCACAACGGCGCGCCCGGCGACATGGCCAACGCCCTGTGGAACTACAACCACTCCGACCGCTACGTGAAGGCGGTCACGCTCTACGCCCAGCAGATGCAGGCCAACCCGCGGGCCTACCTCGCCTACCACGCCTGGCAGGTGTACTACATCATGACCCGGGGTGACGTCCTCCTCGAAGAGGGCTACGGCTCCTGAGGGGCGCCGCCGGTCGGCCGGAGGGCACCAACCGGACAACTCCAGGCCACCCGGCAGATTTTCGGTAAGGAGAACCGCCCCGGGGCGCCGAAGTAACCAGTGCCAAAGGACTGGTTTCCCCCCACGGAACCCCGCCCTTCCGGACGCTTGGGAGAAGGAGAGGCGCGTCTCGGTGCGACGGTTCGTCCGGCTACTGGCGACAGTGGCCATCCCCTGCACCGGCGTCGTTCTCGTCGTTCCTCCCGCCCACGCCGACGAGCCGGCCCTGCCCGCCGGCCTCCACGTGGAGGCCACCACCACCCTCAGCCCCGGCGTCGAGCACGTCCGCCTCACCCGGGCCGAGCCTCCCCTGGTGGTCAACGTGGCCCGCGTCGCCCCCGACGCCCCGGTCACGCTGCGGGCCGTGCTCTCCAACGAGCGCGTGGCCGGCGATGCCCCGCTCCTGGAACGGACCAGCAGCATGTGTGCCCGGGTGAACTGCCTGGTGGCGGTGAACGGCGACTTCGCCGCCGTGGGCACGGACCAGCCCATCGGGGGTCTCATCACCGGCGGACAGCTCCTGCGCTCCCCCAGCGAGACGCACCACCAGCTCTCCATCACCGGCGACGGCCATCTGGCCGCCGGCGCGTTCGAGTGGTCCGGCAGCCTCGTCCCCACCGACCTGCGGCCCGTCGGGTTCCACGCCGTCAACGCCGCCCGTCCCGACGGCGTGGTGCTCTACACCCCGGCCTTCGGGCCGACCACCGAGACCTCCGGGGCGGGCGCCGCCATCGTGCTGCGGTCCATGCAGCCGGCCGGGCCGCTCCGCCTGGGCCAGACCAGCGTGGTGGAGCTCGTCGCCCTCACCGCCGATGCCGCCACCGTCCCGATCCCCGCCGACGGAGCCGTGCTCGTCGCCTCCGGGCCGGCCGGAGGCGCCCTTCACGACCTCTGGGCCCGCGTCCAGCAGGGCGAAGCCGACTCCTGGGCTCTGCTGCGCCTCGACACCCCCAGCGGCGTGGCCGAGAGCCTGGGTGGGAGCCCGATCCTGCTGCGGGAGGGCCGGCGCTGGTTCGCCGACGTCGACGACAACTTCACCCGGGGCCGGCACCCCCGGACCCTGGTCGGATGGAACGCGGCGGGCGAGACGCTCATCGTCACCGTCGACGGCCGCCAGCCGGAGCTGAGCGTGGGCATGACCCTGGCCGAGGCGGCCGACCTGCTTCTCGGCCTGGGGGCCACGGAGGGGATCAACCTCGACGGCGGCGGCTCGACGACCTTCGTCACCACCGGCACGGTGGCCAACCAGCCCAGCGACGTGGCCGTCCGCGGCGCCCGCGGCCCGGTCATCCGGCACACCGCGGGGGCGGGTGAGACGGTGCTGGGCCATGTGGAGCGGCCGGTGGCCAGCGCCCTGGCCGTGGTCCCGGCCAACGAGGTGGTCGTCCCCGGAGTGGACCCGCTGGCCCGCCCCAGCCTCGACCTGCCCCAGGCGCTCGCCCTGCCCGCCGCCTCCGCCACCGACCCGGGCTCCGTCCCCGACGGGAGCCTGCCGGCCCTCGTCAGCGAGAGTCCCACCCAGCTCACCGACACCCTGCGGGTCAGTGCGGTGGCGATCAATGTCGTCGTCGCCGTGTGCCTGGCGGTGGTGGTCAAACGGCGCCGGGAGGGACGAACCGGTTGGCCGGGCCGTCATGGCGCCCAGTCATTTGCGTTGGCCGGGGGAACCGACCGTTGAGGAGACCTTCCATGTCCCGTGACGAACTCGAGGCCCGGCTGCTCGCCACCGAGATCGCCCTCGACGCCCTGCTGGCCGAGGTCGAGGAACTCCAGTTCCGGCTGGACGAGCACGCCCGGGACTGCCGCGGCGGCGAGATCCAACTGCCGTAAACCACCCATCTGCGGACAGACCTGCAGACACCGCCGTCATCGGCGGGATGCAACGCCGTTGGATGGGGCAGAAGCAACGCAACCCACGCCTGAGCCCCCGGTCCCCTCCCTACCGGGGGTTCAGCGCGTGGTGGCATGCCAAGCTGGCGCCGATGGACCCCCTGAGCCGGCGCCGACTGCTCCAGGCCGGACTGGCCGTCCCCTTCCTTCCGTCACTCCGGGGCCGGCGAGCCGGCGCCGTGGCGGCCACCCCCGCCATCCGGCCCCGGGCCGACTGGGGCGCCGAGCTGCCGCCCCGGGGCCCATTGGAATCCGAGCGGCCGGAGGACGTCCGCTTCCTCCTGGTGCACCACTCCGTCTCGGTCAACGACTACCCGGCCGAGGCCGTCCCCGACGAGCTGCGTAGCTTCTACCGCCTCCACACGGCCCCCGGGAAGGGCTGGCCGGACATCGCCTACAACTTCCTCGTCGACCGCTTCGGCGGCATCTGGGAGGGCCGGGCCGGGAGCATCGAGGCGCCGGTCAAGGGCGATGCCACCGGCGGCAGCCAGGGTCACGCCCTGCTGTGCTGCTTCATCGGCGACCACCGGACACAGGCGCCCTCCGCCGAGGCCCAGGCCGCCATGGTCGCCCTCCTGGCCTGGCTGGCCGAGCGCTACGCCATCGACACCCGCCCCGACACCAAGACGTCGTTCGTCTCCCGCGGCTCCAACCGCTGGCCCGCCGGCACGACCGTCACGACCACCACCATCGCCGGCCACCGCGACATGTCCCAGACCGTCTGCCCCGGCGACGCCGCCTACGCGCTCGTCCGCAACGACTTCCCCGCCCGGGTGGCGGCCGCCCTGGGCCTTCGGGCTTCCGCGTCGACCAGCGAGCCGTTGGCTTCACCACCCTCACCTTCGACCACGCCGGCACCCACTTCCACGACGGGGAACGCAACGAGCACACCGGAAGCCCCTTCGTCGACCGCGGCGCCCCTCAGTGGTGGAGCCGTTGCACCGAGGTCGGCTGTCAGGCCGCCGATGCCTCGCGAGGGCACGCCTTGGCCCCTTCCCGCCGGTGTCGGTGCCGCAGTCATTGGGGTGGCGATTCTTGTGCGGCGACGAATAGTCAATCAGAAAGACTCAAACACTTAGTAGGTTGACACTCAGAGACCAGGACATTGAACAAATAAAATCTGTGGCTTTAACAATATTGCCGCCACGCTTGAATGTCACGCCGCCCCACACCACAACGGTTTCTGAGTGCCCGGAGTGGGATTCGAACCCACAAGCCCTTGCAGGCAATGGTGTTTGAGACCATAGCGTATACCGTTCCGCCATCCGGGCAGCTATTGTGCTAAATAGAGAACTCTCATTTTGGCGGCGCGACTCAAACTCTACCGGTCTGGCTTTTGCCGCTGGATGCCCAGGCGTTGCGGAGGGTGCGCTCGAAGCTGTAGGCGACGAGCGAGGTGGCGGCCTGGACGAGGAGGCTGAAGGCGGCCTCGCTGCGGGCCTCCTCCTCGCTGGGGTCGAGGCCCGACGCCCGCAGCGGCTCGCCCACGTACTTGGCGTAGAGCTCCACCGCCCCGACCGCCACCTGCTGCATGGCGGCGATCTGGATGGTGGCCAGGCGCATGAACTCCTCCATGGGCAGGCCCACGCCGAGGAGGCTCAGCAGCATGCGCACGGCCCGGACGTCGGCGGCCGTGTAGTAGGCCCCCTCCTCCCCCTCCTTCCGGGGCCGGACGACTCCCGAGCCCTCCAGCGAGCGCAGCACGGCCAGCGGTACCCGGGTGCGGTCCGAGAGGTCATGGAGGTCGAGGTGCTCGTCGTCCCCCACCGGTGGGCCGGCGGCCAGGGCCCGCGTCACCCGGGAGTCCTCCGCCACCCGGGGCCGGTCCCGCTCCGCCACCAGGCCGGCGATGGCCTTGAGGGAGTACCCCTTCTCCTTGAGGGCGGCGATGTCCCGCAGGCGCTCGAGGTGACGCTCGCCGTAGAGGGCCACGCGGCCCTCCCGGCGGGGACCTTCAAGCAGGCCTTTGGACTGGTAGGAGCGGACCAGCTCCACACTGATCCCGGCCGCTGCCGCCAGCTCTGCCACCCGGTAGGCCACCCCGACTCCCCACGATCCCAGCAACCTTTCGATGAACCGTAACACAGCGTTGTCGAACCGTTGGAGGCGGGTATGTAACGCTGTAACCAGGGCGGAGGTCAGACCCTGGAACAAACGCCCTGGGCTCAATGACGCGCCTGGTGGGCACCGGAGCAGGCTCGAGGTGGGTGGAGGCGAGCAGGCGCGTGGGCCTAGCGGTCATGTTCCCCGGCCAGGGGAGTCAAGGAGCAGGCATGGGCGTGCCCTGGCGCGACCACCCGGCCTGGTCGATCGTCACCCGGGCCGAGGATGCCCTGGGTGAGCCGCTCGCTCCCCTCCTGCTGGCGGAATCGGCCGCCGACCTGAGTCGCACCCGCGAAGCCCAGCTGGCCCTGCTCCTCACGTCGCTCGTGGTCTGGGAGGCCGCCCGGGACACCCTGCCGGCGCCGGTGGCCTTCACCGGCCACTCCTTGGGCCAGGTCACCGCCCTCATCGCCGCCGGCGCCCTGACGCTGGAGGACGGAGTGCGCCTCGCCGCCCGGCGGGCCGAGCTCACCCAGGCCGCCGCCGACGGCCAGGAGGGCCGCATGGCCGCCCTGATGGGCGCCGACGGCGACCAGGTGTCCGAGGCCTGCGCCGCCGCCCCCGGCGAGTGCTGGCTGGCCAACGACAACGCCCCGGGCCAGATCGTGATCGCCGGGACCGTCTCGGGGGTGGAGCGGGCCACCAAGGCCGCCAGCGAGGCCGGCGTGCGCCGGATCATCCCCCTCAGCGTCGGGGGCGCCTTCCACACCCCGCTCATGCAGGAGGCGGCCGACGGCCTGGCCGACATCCTCGCCGACGTCCACTTCGCCACCCCGAGCGCCCCGGTGGTCTCCAATGCCGACGCCGTCCCCTACACCGACGGCGACGGCTGGCGTGTCCGCCTCGTCGAGCATCTCGTCTCCCCCGTCCGCTGGCGGCCGTCGATGACGACGCTCGTCGCGGAGCTCTCCGCCGGCACCCTCGTCGAAGTCGGTTACGGCTCGACGCTGTCCGGGCTGGCCAAGCGCTGCGTTCCCGGCACCCCTGTAACAACCATCGGCTCCCCCGCCGATGTGCCCCCTGGCCCGGAGGTCGGCTGAATGGAAAGTGTCCCGCTCCATGGCGAGATCCTCGCCGTACCCGAACGGGTCATCGTGGCCCCCGCCGTCGGGGTCTTCCGGCCTCTGGAGACGGCCGAAGGCGTTGACACGGTCATCGCCGCCGGCCAGGCCATCGGCGTCGTGGAGGGCCCGGGCGCGTCCACACCCGTCCGCAGCCCGTTCCCCGGCGCCCTGATCGGGATGCTGGCCCGGGCCGGCGAGCGGGTGCGGGAAGGCCAGCCGGTGGCCTGGCTGCGGGTGACGTGATCCGGGCCGCCATCGCCGGTTGGGGCCTGGCCGTCCCCGAGGGCCGTCTCACCAACGCCGACATCGAGGCCCGCGGCGTCGGCACCAGCGACGAGTGGATCTTCGAACGCACCGGCATCCGCGAACGGCGGATGTGCGGGCCGGGCGAGACCACCTCGACCCTGGCCATCGCCGCCGGCAACGCCGCCATCAAATCCGCCGGCATCACCCCGGGTGACCTGTCGATGGTGATCGTGGCCACGTGCACCCCGGACCAGCCCATCCCGGAGACCTCCGCCTACGTGGCCGACGGCCTCGGGGTGCGCTGCGGCGCCTTCGACGTGGGGGCGGCCTGCGCCGGGTTCTGCTACGGCCTCATGGTGGGAGCCGGCCTGGTGACCGCCGGGACCGGCGGACCCATCCTGCTCGTCGGGGCCGAGAACCTGACCCGGGTGGTCGACCCCACCGAGCGGTCCGTGTCCATCCTGTTCGGGGATGGGGCCGGGGCGGTCGTGCTCGCTCCCTCCGTGGCGGGGCCCGACGGCCCCGGCCTCCTGTCCTGGGAGCAGGGCTCGGACGGCTCGCTGGCCTCGCTCATCGAGATCCGGGCGGGCGGGAGCCGGCTGCCGACAACGGCGGAGACGGTGGCCGCCGGGACCCACTGGATGACCATGGAGGGCCAGGAGGTGTTCCGCCGGGCCGTCCGGGTGGTGGTCGACTCCTCCCAGGTCGCCCTGGCCCGCGCCGGGTTCACCATCGCCGACGTCGACTGGTTCGTCCCCCACCAGGCCAACGCCCGCATCGTGAGCGCCGCCGCCAGCCGACTCAAGATCCCGCCCGAGCGCTGCATCGTGAACATCGACCGCTACGGCAACACCTCGGCGGCGTCCATTCCCCTGGCCCTGTGCGAGGCGGCCGACGACGGCCGGCTGCAGGAGGGCGACCTCCTCCTCCTCTCAGGCTTCGGAGCGGGCATGACCTGGTCGACCAGCATCCTGCGCTGGGGCCGGCCGGCCGGACTGCTGGGAGAGGGAGCGGCGTGAGCGGCGAGAAGACATGCGCAGCACGGCTTGGCGGCTGGGGCTGGGGCCCCCGGCCGCACTGCGATGAGCCGCAAGGCGAAGAGCCATGAGCACGCGCGTGGCGCTCGTGACCGGCGGCTCCCGGGGCATCGGACGGGCCACCGTGCTCGCCCTGGCCGCCACCGACCTGCGGGTCGCCCTCTGCTACCGCTCCGACGCCGACGGGGCGGCCGAGACGGTCGCCGCCGCCAGGGAGCGGGGTGCCGAGGTGCTGGCCGTGGCCGCCGACGTGGCCGATCCCGCCGCCGTCGACGTGGCCTTCAAGGAGATCGAGTCCACCTTCGGCCCGGTGCAGGTGCTGGTCAACAACGCCGGGGTGACCCGGGACGGGCTGTTGCTGCGCATGAGTGACGACGCCTGGGGCGACGTGCTGCGCACCAACCTCGACGGGGCCTTCCACGCCATCCGCCGGGCCGCGCCGGCCATGGTGCGGGGCCGCTTCGGGCGCATCGTGAACATCGGCTCGGCCGTCGGCCTCACCGGCTCGGCCGGGCAGGTCAACTACGCCACGGCCAAGGCTGGACTCGTCGGTCTGACGCGGTCGGTGGCCCGGGAGCTGGCCTCCCGCAACGTCACCGCCAACCTGGTGGCCCCCGGGCCCATCGCCACCGCCATGCTCGACGAGCTGTCCGAGGATCGCCGCACCGAGCTGGCCCGGATGACCCCGCTCGGGCGCCTGGGGGCACCCGAAGAGGTGGCCGCCACCGTGGCCTTCCTCTGCTCGGAGGCCGCCGGCTACATCACCGGCGCCGTCCTTGCCGTCGATGGCGGCCTGTCCATGGGACACTGACCGACCTTCATCCACCGACTTCGTCCACCACTCCCGGTCCACGACCCACAGCACACGGAGGAGATCCACATGGAGCGCGCGGAGGCATTCATCATCCTGAAGGAGGCGGCCGTCGAGGTGCTGGCCGTCGACCCCAGTGCCGTCACCGAGGAAGCCCGGTTCAAGGAGGACCTCGACGCGGACAGCCTCGACCTGGTCGAGTTCGTCATGGCCCTCGAGGAGCGCTTCGACATCTCGGTACCGGAGGAGGACCTGGAGGGGATTGAGACGGTCGGCGCCGCCCTCACTCTCGTACTCGGGAAACTCGGCGCCAACGCATGAGCGCGGAGCAGTGCGAAGCACGGCTCGGCGACTGGGGCCGGGGTCCCTGGTCGCAGCGCGATGAGCCGCAAGGTGAAGAGCCATGAGCGTCGACCACCGGGGCCGGCCCCGAGTGGCCGTCACCGGGGTGGGGGTCAAGTCCCCGGCGGGCTGCGACGTGGCGACCTTCTGGGACAACGTCCTGGCCGCCCGCCCCAGTGCCGGACCCATCACCAACTTCGACGCCTCCGAGATGCCGGTGCGCTTCGCCTGCGAGGTGAAGGACTTCGACCCGGTGGCCTACCTGGGGCCGAAGGAGGTCCGCCGGGTCGACCGGGTGGCCCAGCTGGGCTTCGCCGCGGCCATGGACGCCCTCCGGGACGCCGGTGATCCGGCCGCCGACCCGGCTCGCAGCGCGGTGGTGTCAGGTACGGGCATCGGCGGTCTCGGCACCATGGAGACCCAGATCGGGGTCCTCAAGGAACGGGGCGCCCTGCGGGTGACCCCCTTCCTCGTCCCGATGATGATGCCCAACGCCACCCCGGCCATGGTCGCCATGGAGATGGGCTGGACCGGCCCCAACCTGTGTGTGGCCACCGCCTGCGCGGCCAGCACCCACGCCATCGGCGAGGCGGCCCGGCTGGTCCGGGACGGCACCACCGACGTGGTACTGGCCGGCGGAGCCGAGGCCGTCATCGTCCCCGTGGCGGTGGCCGCCTTCTCCCGCATGGGGGCCCTCTCGGGCCGCCACGACGACCCCGCCGCCGCCTCGCGGCCCTTCGACGTCGACCGGGACGGCTTCGTCATGGGTGAAGGCGCCGCCTACCTGGTGCTCGAGCGCCTTGACCGGGCCCAGGCCCGGGGGGCCCACATCTACGGCGAGGTCCTCGGCTACGGCCGCAACGCCGACGCCTACCACATCACGGCACCGTCGCCCGGCGGAGCGGGGGCGGCGGCGTGCATGCAACTGGCCCTCGACGACTCGGGCCTGGCCGCGGCGGACATCGGCCACATCAACGCCCACGGCACCTCCACGCCGCTCAACGACGCGTCGGAGTCGGAAGCGGTGGTGAAGGTCTTCGGCGAGACGCCGCCTCCGGTCACCTCCATCAAGGGCGTCACCGGCCACCTGATCGGCGCCGCCGGCGGCGTCGAGGCGGTCGCCTGCGTGCTCGCCCTGCGCGACGGCAAGGTGCCGCCCACCGCCAACCACGAGCGCACCGACCCGGAGATCACCATCGACGTGGTCGCCGGTTCGCCCCGCGAGGTGACGGGCCCCGTGCTGTCCAACTCCTTCGGCTTCGGGGGGCACAACGCCACCCTCATCTTCGGACCCGCCGGGTAGAGGCGCGCCGCGGTGACGCTCCACCTCGACGGCGGCGGTTCCCTGCCCGTGGCGGCGGGGACCTCCACCGCGGTGGCGGCCGGCCTGCGGCGCATCGACGGACGCCCGGTGGCCTTCTTCCGCCTCGAGGGGGGCAAGCACCGGGGCGCCATCGGCCCGCCCGAGGGCATCGTCCTCGAGCGCATCGTGAACCGGGCGGTCGAGCTCGGGGTCCCCCTGGTCGGGGTCATGGCGACCTCGGGAGCCGACATCCACGAGGGTGTCGCCTCGCTCCATGCCTGGGGTCGGGTGGCCCGGGCCGTGGTGGCCCAGGCGTCGGGCGTGGTGCCCGTCGTCTTCGCCGTCATCGGGCCCTGCACCTCGGGTCCGGCCCTGCTCCTGGGCGTGGCCGACCACGTGGTCATGACCCCCGACGCCTTCGCCTACGTGAGCGGTCCCGCGGCGGTGGCCGAGTTCACCGGCGTGACCATCGACCACCACCGACTCGGCGGCGGCGCCGTCCACGACAGCCGGACCGGCGTGGCCTCGCTGGTGGCGGCGGACGAGGACGACGCCCTCCTGGCGGTGGCCGACCTCCTCGCCTACCTGCCCTCGCACCACCTCCAGGATCCGCCGGCGGAGACCGCCGACGACCCCCTCGACCGGGCCTGCCCGCGGGCGGCGGAGGCCGTCCCCGAGGCCGGCCGCACCTCTTACGACGTGCGCACGGTGGTGGCCGACGTCCTCGACGCCGGCACGTTCCTCGAGGTCCGGGCCCGCTACGCCCCCAACATGGTGACGGGTTACGGGCGCCTCGGGGGCCGGGCCGTGGCCGTCATCGCCAACCAGCCCCGGGAGCGGGCCGGGACGCTCGACATCGAGGCCTCCCGCAAGGCGGCCCGCTTCGTGCAGTGCGCCGACGCCTTCAACACTCCCATCCTCACCTTCGTCGACACCCCCGGGTTCGAGCCGGGCAAGGATCTCGAGTGGCGGGGCATGATCCGCCACGGCGCCGAGCTCGTCCACGCCTACGCCGCCGCCACCGTGCCCCGGATCTGCCTGGTGCTGCGCAAGGCCTACGGCGGCGCCTACATCGTCATGGACTCCAAGGAGCTGGGGAACGACGCCTGCTTCGCCTGGCCCAGCGCCGAGATCGCCGTCATGGGGGCCAAGGGTGCCGTCCAGGTCCTCTTCGGCAAGCGCCTGGCCGCCATGGAGTCCGCTGCCGAGCGCGACCAGACCCGGGCCGGGCTCGAGGCCGACTACGAGACCCGCTTCTGCACGCCGGTGCTGGCCGCCGAGCGGGGCCTGGTCGATGACATCATCGACCCCCTCGACACCCGCCGGGTGCTGGGTGGGGCACTGGCCGGCCTGGCCACCAAGCGGGAGCGCGCCACCTCGCGCAAGCACACCATCTCGCCCTGCTGAAGACCGGCGTTCTGGAGGACCCCATGCTCCTCGACGGCAAGCGCATCCTCGTCACCGGCGTGCTCACCGACGACTCCATCGCCTTCTCGGTGGCCAGGGTGGCCCAGGAGCAGGGCGCCGAGATCCTCCTCACCTCCTTCGGGCGGGCCATGAGCCTCACCCGCCGGACGGCCCGGCGCCTGCCGGCCGAGCCCGAGGTCCTGGAGCTCGACGTCACCGATCCCGTCCACCTCGAGGCCGTCGGCGAGGAGCTCAACCGCAGGTGGGGCCACCTCGACGGGGTCCTCCACGCCATCGGCTTCGCCCCCGAGACCTGTCTGGGGGGCGACTTCCTGCGGGCGGCGTGGGACGACGTGGCCACCACCCTCCACGTCTCGGCGTACTCCCTCAAGGCGCTGGCCGACCTGGCCCTGCCGCTCATGAAGGAGCGGGGCGGATCGATCGTGGGCCTCGACTTCGACGCCACCGTGGCCTGGCCGGCCTACGACTGGATGGGGGTGGCCAAGGCGGCGCTGGAATCCACGGCCCGCTACCTGGCCCGCGACCTGGGGCCGGCCGGCATCCGGGTGAACCTGGTGGCGGCGGGCCCGGTGCGCACCGTGGCCGCCCGCTCCATCTCCGGCTTCAACAAGTTCGAGGAGGCGTGGGCGCCCCGGGCGCCGCTGGGTTGGGACGTGAGCAACTCCGAGCCCGTGGCCCGGGCCTGCGTGGCCCTGTTCTCGGACTGGTTCCCCGCCACCACGGGCGAGATCATCCACGTCGACGGGGGCTACCACGCCCTGGGGGCGTAGCCGACACCCGTCGCCGGTGGAATCAGTTCACGTGGACGAAGATGTCCTGGCCGCTCGTGCCCGGGTCGTCGGGGAACAGGTTGGAGGCCTTGGAGTCGAAGGCCACGAACCGGCCGTCGACGGACAGGGCCGGGCTCAGGCTCTCCCGGTCGCCCTGGACCCCGGCGGTTGACACGCTGACCCGCCGGTTGGCGCCGGTCTGGCGGTCCCAGACGAAGATGTCCGGGCAGGTCGGGGTGTAGGTGGTGGTCGGGCAGGAGTTGTTGTCACCGGCCACGATGTCGCCAGCTGAGGACCAGTAGGCCACGAAGCGGCCGTCCCAGCTGATGGAGGCGTCGGCGCTGTCGCCGTTGGCCTGGCCGCCGCCCGTGTTGTTGCTCACCCGGGTCACGCCGCCGGTCTGGAGGTCCTTCAGGTAGACGTCCTGGGTGCCGTTGTCCTGGCCGCTGACCAGGTTGGTGGCCCCGGCGCTGAAGGCCACCCACCGGCCGTCGCCGCTGATCGAGGGGCTCAGGCTGTTGCCACCGCTGGCCTGGACCCCGCTGGCGGAGACGTTGACCCGGGTGGTCGAGCCCGACACGGTGTCCCGGACGAAGATGTCGTAGTTGCCGTTGGTGTCGCCCGAGACCAGGTTGGTGGCCAGCGAGTTGAAGGCCACGTAGCGGCCGTCGGCGCTGATGGAGGGACGGTCGCTGTCCCCGTTGGCCGCCCGGCCGTCCGACATCGAGCTGACCAGGGAGGTCTTGCCCGTGGCCAGCTCGTGGAGGAACACGTCGTTGGCGTTGTTGTTGTCGGAGGAGCCGATGGGCAGGCCGGTGCCGCTCCCCACCAGGTTGGTGGCGTCCGACTCGAAGGCCACGAAGCGCCCGTCCCGGCTCATCACCGGCCGCTTGCTGTCGGAGTTGCCCTGCGTGCCGCTGCTGCTCTTGCTCACCCGGGTGGTGGTCCCGGTCTGGCGGTCGTGGACGAAGGCGTCGGCGTGGCCGTTGGTGTCGCCCGAGACCAGGTTGGTGGCCACCGACCAGAAGGCCACGTAGCGCCCGTCGCTGGACAGTGTGGCCCGCTCGCTTTCGCCGTCGGGGGCGCCCCCCTGCAGGCCCATGGTGATCCGCTGGGTGGTCCCGGCCACCGCGTCGTGGACGTAGACGTCGCGCGCCTCGTCGGTCTCGACGGTGCCGGCGACGTTGCGCTTGCCCTTGGAGTCGTAGGCCAGGAACCGGCCGTCACCGCTCATCCAGGGGCGGAAGCTCTCCGACCCCCGCATCCGGGTGGTGGCGCCGGCGGGGCCCCAGTTGACCGGAGGCCCGGCGATCGTGGTGCTCGTGGTCGGGCCGGCCGGGGCGGTGGTGGGC
>JBOGFE010000297.1:0-2212 GCA_050741935.1 Acidimicrobiia bacterium
GCTGCGGGCGGCGACCGACCACGCCGGCCGCCTGGCCGCCGCCCGGGGGATCGCCGCCGACGTGGTCGAGACGCCGGGCCGGCGGGCCCGGACACTGGACGGGGCGTCGTTCCTCCTCGACCGCCCCGCCGCCGTCCCCGCCCTGTGGGGTCCGGACCAGGCCGTGGCCTGGGCTGAGGGCGAGAGCCTGCTCGTGGTCGGGCCCCCGGGGGTGGGCAAGTCGACGCTGGTCCAGCAGCTCGTCCTGGCCCGCCTGGGCCTGCGGCCGGGCGTCCTCGGCTGGCCGGTCGTCCCCGAGTCCCGCCGGGCCCGGGCGATCACGCCGCCGATCACGCCGATCACCGCACGGGCCCGATCACGTCCCCGTCCCTCTCTTGAGGGGACGTGGGCCGGGGCGCCGCGCTACCTCCGCCCCTGGGACCGCTCCCAGCCGTCGTACAGGCGGGTCCCGGCGTCGAACGCCAGGGCGGCCAGGCCGATGAGGGCCGACACCGGCAACAGGGGCAGGGCAGCGCCGCCCGTCACCACGATCAGCCCCAGGGCCACCAACCCGAGGAACTTGAAGTCCATGTCATTCCACCTCGTCACCATCATCCCGCGTCACGAAGCCGGGCATCAGTCGAAATGGCCCACGGTCTGGAAGGCCAGGGTGTGCTGACCGCACTTCGGGCACGGGGCCCCGCCGTCGGGCAGCGTCACGAACCGGTCGGCGTGTCGGGGATGGCGCCAATGGAGGAGCCGACGGGGAAACGGCCCGTCGGCCGGGGACTCCTCGGCGTAGGAGTGGACGGGACCAAAGCAGCGGGGACAGCGCGGGTCGGAGTCCACGATGTCGACGCTGACCACGGTCCGGCACGACTCGCACCGGGCCGGCGCCGCACAATGGTCGGTGAACGTCAACATCCCCGCTCCCAGGGTGAGGCCGCCGAACATGGCGCTGCAGTTGCCGCACACGGCGATCAGGATGGTTCCCATCGGGCTCCTTTCATGGCTACCTGCCGGGTACAGGCGGCTCGTGACGCCGGATCACGGTTCGAGATCCACTTCGGCCGCACGGCACAACGCCCGGAACGCCTGCTCCGGCCACAGGTCCGCCGCCGCCGTGCGGCTGAGGTACCGCGGGAGCGGCACCCGGCCGTGGCCGGGCAGCTCGGCTTCCAGGGCGTGGGAGACGACCATCCGCTGCCGCCAGCCCTCGGTCCCCCGGGTGGCCCGGATGAAGGCGTCGAACTGGTCGGCGAAGGCGCCGAGGGCCACCGGGTTGGGCACGGGGCCGGCCCGGTAGCCCACGCCGTTCATGAGCGAGTGGCGCCCGATGGGAAAGACGCAACGGCCGGACTGGTCGTTGAGGTTCTTGACCATCCCCAGGCACGGCCGGCACAGCCACACGGACCACTTGGACCCGCTCTGCACGAGGCGCAGGGCGCAGCAGCGGCACAGCTCGCCGACGGTGTTGTGGTCATGGCCGGGCCAGCGGGACTGGGGTTCGGGGCTCGCCTCCCGGTCGCAGCCGCACCACTGGACGAGGCCTGAACCCCAGCGCCCCCGCAGCTCGCCGCAGTCGAGACAGACCTCGATCAGCTCGATGCCGAGGTGGGTGAGATCGTGCCGGCACACGGCCGGTCACCTCCGCCCGCGGTAACGGACGAGCGATGAGAAGCGGTCCGCCAGGTCGGGCAGAAGGCGGGCCTCGATGAGCACCTCGTTCTCGTAGGTGCCGGTGCTGGGCACGTAGTCGAGGAGCTGGACGTACTCGGTGCGGAACCGCCAGCCGGTGCGGACGTGGAGCTCGAGGTCGCGCTCCTTCGCCAGCCTCACCCACAGCTTGCCCAGCGGCGTGGGGCCGTCCGGGACGGGGCCGGCGAGGCCGGCGGCCTCCTCGGCGAGCAGGGCGTCGGCGGTGGCGAACCAGGCGTCGAGACGACGCCGAGTTTCAGTGTGCATGTGGATCTCCTCATCGACTCCTGGCGGGGCCACCGATTGCCCCCGAAGGGGAAGGTTGGCCGGAGGCGAGCCAGGTCTCGTACGCCTCCGTCTGGATGAGTCGCCTCCAGGATACCGGCGCGGGGTGCCGGAGCCAAAGGCCCAACAGGGCGAAGGGTTCCGCCTCCTCCGCGCCCAGAACAGCCCCGCCAACCGTTACAGCACCAGCGACCCGGCCACGGCCACGTCGAGGCTGCGACCCGTCCCGACCATCAGGCGGGGGCGGTGC